>RGER01000009.1 GCA_009917815.1 Actinomycetota bacterium | reverse complement strand
CTGGTATTCATGATGAATTCGATGTGGCAAAACTTCGTTACCACAAAATCATTTTGATGGCCGATGCTGACGTTGATGGTCAACATATCCGCACACTGCTACTCACTCTTCTATTCCGTTTTATGCGGCCACTGATTGAACAAGGTTACGTTTACTTAGCCCAGCCACCGCTCTACAAAATTAAGTGGGGCGGCAAAGAGCCTGTGCAATACGCGTTTAGTGATCGAGAGCGCGATGGCTTCATCAAAATCGGGCTCGAAAGCAGTAAGCGTCTTCCCAAAGAAGATGGCATTCAACGCTTCAAAGGTCTCGGTGAAATGCCAGCGAAGGAATTGTGGGACACCACCATGGATCCAGATCGTCGAGTACTCATTCGAGTAACCCTCGATGACGCAGCCGCTGCAGACGATCTTTTCTCAGTTCTTATGGGCGAGGATGTTGAACAACGCCGCGCCTTCATTCAACGCAATGCCAAAGACGTTCGCTTCCTCGATATTTAATAACTAGAAACTGGAGTAATGCATGAGTGACATCGAATCGCCAGACTCTTCTGAGTCCACGATCGATCCCCTAACGGGGGCAGTGAGCGATCGCATTGATCTCGTTGATATCAACGTAGAGATGGCACGCTCATACCTCGATTACGCGATGAGCGTCATTGTGGGTCGTGCACTTCCAGATGTGCGAGATGGTCTCAAACCAGTCCATCGCCGCGTGCTCTATGCGATGTATGACGGTGGCTACCGCCCCGACCGCGGCTACTACAAGTCTTCCCGCGTAGTCGGCGATGTCATGGGTAATTACCACCCCCATGGTGACAGTGCGATTTACGACACCTTGGTGCGCTTGGCGCAACCGTGGTCGCTTCGCTACCCACTCGTCGACGGAAATGGAAACTTCGGCTCTCCTGGAAATGATCCAGCTGCCGCTATGCGTTACACCGAGGCACGCCTTGCTCCGCTTGCAATGGAGATGATGCGCGATATCGACGAAGACACCGTCGACTTCTCTCCTAACTACGATGGCCGTTCACAAGAACCGAACGTCTTACCGAGTCGCTTCCCCAACCTGCTAGTAAATGGCAGCGCTGGTATTGCAGTCGGTATGGCGACCAACATTCCACCGCATAATCTTCGTGAAGTTGCCTCAGGTATCCAATGGTCGCTGGAACATCCAGACGCTACGCAAACCGAATTACTCGAAGCACTCCTTGAGCGAGTGAAAGGCCCAGATTTCCCCACTCGCGGAATCATTATCGGACGCACAGGGATTGAGGAGGCTTACCGCACAGGTCGTGGATCCATCACGATGCGTGCCGTTGTTGAAGTAGAAGAAATCAACGGACGTAACTGTTTGGTGATCACTGAACTTCCTTACCAAGTTAACCCCGACAACCTAGCTCTCAAAATTGCTGAGTTGGTTAAAGAGGGCAAAGTTGCCGGCATCTCAGATGTCCGAGACGAGGGTAACGAGCGCCTCGGACAACGTTTGGTGATTGTGCTGAAGAAAGATGCCATCGCCAAGGTCGTTCTTAATAATCTCTACAAGCACACACAACTTCAAGATAATTTCGGTGCCAATATGCTGGCACTTGTCGATGGCGTACCGCGCACCCTGCGTATCGACGAATTTGTGCGGTACTACCTCGTTCACCAAGTAGAGGTTATTGTTCGCCGAACTAAGTTCCGCTTAGCAGAGAAAGAGAAACGCGCTCATATCTTGAGTGGATATCTCAAGGCATTAGATGCCCTCGATGAAGTCATCGCGTTAATCCGACGCAGTGCCACAGTCGATGATGCTCGCCAAGGATTAATGCAACTACTCGAGGTTGATGAGATTCAAGCGAATGCCATTCTAGAAATGCAACTTCGCCGCCTGGCCGCTCTCGAGCGTCAGAAGATCATCGACGAGTACGACGGAATTATGGCTGAAATTAAGGAACTTCTCGCCATTTTGGCTAGCGAGGCACGCCAACGCGAGATCATAGGTGAAGAACTCCGTGAACTCACCGATAAGTATGGCGATGATCGTCGCACTGCCATTGTGGCTGCAGAAGGGGACTTCTCTGCAGAAGATCTCATTCCAGAACACGATGTTGTTGTCACAATTACACGAGGTGGTTATGCAAAGCGCACAAAGGTAGATCTCTATCGCGCGCAACGCCGTGGCGGTAAGGGTGTACGTGGTGCGGCGCTCAAGCAAGACGACATCGTTGATCACTTCTTCGTAACCTCAACACACCATTGGATTCTTTTCTTCACAACAAAAGGTCGTGTTTACCGTGCGAAGGCATACGAGCTTCCTGATACTGGTCGAGATGCGCGTGGCCAACATGTCGCCAATCTCCTAGCATTCCAACCAGATGAAGAGATTGCTCAAGTTCTCACCATCGAGAATTACCAAGCAGCTCCATATCTAGTTCTTGCCACTCGACAAGGTCTTACTAAAAAGACAGAACTCACGGAGTACGACTCCAATCGCTCCGGCGGTTTGATCGCTATCAATCTTCGCGAAGGTGATGAAGTGGTTTCTGCCGCGCTAGTGTCAGAGACGGACGATATTTTGCTCGTCAGTAAGAAAGCCATGTCCCTTCGATTCACAGCCACAAACGAGGCGCTTCGGCCGATGGGTCGAGCTACCTCCGGTGTGATCGGAATGAAGTTCCGTGCCGGAGATGAGTTACTCGCGATGGCTGTAGTGGAAGATGGCGAAGCCAATGTGCTCACCGCCACCGATGGTGGGTACGCAAAACGCACACCCATCCAGGAGTACCGCGTCCAAGGCCGCGGAGGTTTAGGTGTGAAGGCAGCCAAGATCGATGAAGAGAACCGTGGAGTGCTCGTTGGGGCATTGGTGGTGAGCGGAACCGATGAAATTCTGGCAATCACTTCTTCCGGGACGGTTATTCGGACGGGGGCAGAGCAGGTTCGCCAAACAGGACGAGACACCATGGGCGTGCGACTAGTCAACCTTGGCGAAGGCGATAGCGTCGTTTCGGTGACTCGCAACGCTGAAGTCGAAGAAGAGGCTGCCGATTCTGATGAGGCGCAGGCTGAAGTTGCTCCGCAGAGTGAATCCCGAACGAGCGAAGGGGAATCACCCGAGAGTTTGGGATAGGCGCTCTCGCCGGTGTAATCTTCCGAGGCATTGTGAGGGCCTTTAGCTCAGCCTGGTTAGAGCGCTTCCCTGATAAGGAAGAGGTCGGAGGTTCAAGTCCTCCAAGGCCCACGTGAAGAAGAAACTGCTTGCCATCGTCGCAATCTTCGTTGGTATTTTCTTCGCCAAAAAGAAGCTCTCAGCCCGCCAGGCTGAGGAAGACCTTTGGAATACCGCCGCAGAAGATTAGAAGTGCCAAAACCGTAGTAGTGTCTGTGCAAGTCACTCGGGGACGTAGCTCAATTGGCAGAGCACTGCCTTTGCAAGGCAGGGGTTAGGGGTTCGATTCCCCTCGTCTCCACCAGCAAGAATCTTCGCATTTCAAAAATCTAAGGAGCACCATGAGCCTAGGCACCAGCGTTCTCACACTTTCAACATCGCTCGGAGATATCAAAATCAATCTCTTCGGGAATCACGCTCCAAAGACCGTGAAGAACTTTGTAGATCTTGCCACTGGGGGTCGTGAGTGGCTCCATCCAGGTACCGGAAAGAAGAGCAGCGATGCCCTCTACCCCGGCACCATCTTTCACCGTGTTATTCCTGGTTTCATGATTCAAGGTGGCGACCCACTCGGAAGTGGAATGGGTGGGCCTGGCTATAAATTCGCTGACGAATTCCATCCAGAATTAAGTTTCGATCGCCCCTACCTCTTGGCGATGGCAAATTCAGGTCCAGCAACCAACGGTTCACAATTCTTTATCACTGTGGCAGCTACTGCTTGGCTTAACAACAAACACACCATCTTTGGCGAGGTTGCAGACGCAGAAGGGCGCGCCGTAGTCGATGCGATCGCCGCAGTATCTACAGGGCGTATGGATCGTCCAACCACTGATGTTGTGGTGAATTCGGTTACTATCGACGCGTGATTCAACATTGCGTTGTCCATAGCGATCGCGAGACCTATCTCAGTTGCACTCGCTGTGGGCGCCCTGCGTGCGCTGATTGTTTGATTCCTGCTTCTGTCGGATTTCATTGCCGCGAGTGTGTAGCAATGGCAAGTGCGAATACACCACGTGTACGAACAGCGCGCCGGTATACACCGGTTCTTACATTCATTTTTATTGGAATTTCGGTACTTGGATATCTTCTTCAACAAGTTGATTCCAGCATTTTCAATAAACTCGCATTAGTAGGGTACGCACAATATTCAGATGGCACTTGGTTGGGCGTGGCTCATGGTGAGTGGTACCGCCTTCTTACAGTTGCACTGCTCCATGGTGGAATCCTTCATCTTCTATTCAACATGTACGCGTTGTGGGTTATCGGCGCCTCATTAGAGAGCGTGATCGGCAGAGGGCGATTTGCCGCGATCTATTTACTCTCACTCATCGGTGGCTCTAGCTCTTCCCTACTCTTTAACGCTTCAAATATTCCCGCCGTGGGCGCATCAGGAGCAATCTTTGGACTCTTCGGCGCGACCGTGATTGTGAACCGGCGAAGTGGGCGTAATGCCACGAGTATGTATTCAGTCATTGCCATCAACTTAGCGATGGGCTTCATCATCCCCAATGTTGATTGGCACGCCCACCTCGGCGGCTTGATCTTTGGGGCGGCAAGTGCCGCACTTCTTGTTGCCGGCCCGATTCGTAAGTGGATGGGCTTGCGGATCGTTGGAATCTGCCTTCTGGTACTCCTTGCCCTCTTCTTGGATAGCCAGCGGGTCACCGAATTGCAATTATTGGTCGGGCAATAAGTTATCCACAGGACTTATCCCCATGGGGAAAAGTACAGCGATGTAATTCAGGTGAAAATCGAACCGCGCAGGGGTCTATTTCCAGCGGGTAGCGAAGGTAAAACCGACGCCGATGAAGACAAATCCGACGACCATATTCCAATTCTTGATCCCGGGAATGGGGTAATTCGTCCCTGAGACGTAGAAGACCACAATCCAGAAGAGGCCAATCAGGAAGGCTGCCACCATCACGGGTGCAAACCAACGTGGGCTCTCCTGAATGGAATCCAGCGGGGAGATGACTTCGCGGGTTTCAACAGTAGATCGGCCCTTGCGGACTCGGGACTTTGGCATGGTCGCCACCTTTTCGCTCAACCCGTTCGGGAGTTTCAACTAGTGGTCGTATCGTACCCCTATGAAGCGATGGCGGTGGATCTCCCCAGTGGCCTTTGCCCTGGCCGGGCTCCTCTTTGTGGCGAGCGCGCGCAGTTCCGGCGGCTTCGACCTACGAAGCGGAGATCACGGGGACCTCATCTCTTTGATTCACGAACAAGATCACCATTCAACCCAACTCACGAACGAAGTTTCTACGATCTCCTCGAAATTACAAGAAACGCTTGCCTCACAGGTAGGTGATGCCATCGGTGCGGCTACTGCTGAAAGTGCCGGACTTGCGCGCGCTGCGGGGGACCTTGCACTTCGTGGTCCTGGAGTTCAGATCACGTTGAACGATGCACCGCCACCACTCGGAGAGGTTCCTGCCGGACTTGTGTTGGATGATTATGTAGTTCACCAACAAGATGTCCAAGCTGTAGTGAATACATTATGGAGTGGTAAGGCTGAAGCAATAAGTATTAATGGTGAAAGAATTATAAATAGTAGTGCGATTCGCTGTGCTGGAAATACCTTGCTACTCAATGGCCGTGTTTTCTCCCCTCCCTTTATTATTTCCGCGATCGGATCACCCACTTCATTAAAGAAATCTATAAATGCAAGTTCGGCAATAAAGATCTACCGCCAGTATTCAGAGGCAGTAGGTCTTGGCTGGTCGATGAAGGAAATATCGCGCATCAATATTCCTAAAGCTTCTTTACCTTCAAAACTACTCCTTGCGCACCGTGTCTAATTCTCACATTTTGGTAGTCGACAATTTCGACTCATTTGTTTACAACATTGTGCAATACCTTGAAGAGCTTGGTGCGCAATGTGACGTGCAAATGAATAATGAAGTTGTAATCGATAAATTGCATGAATTTGATGGGATTCTTATCTCTCCAGGTCCTGGTTCACCAGAATCTGCTGGACTAAGTATTGAGATCATTCAAGAGGCGGCTCGGCTTAAAATCCCAATGCTGGGAGTATGTCTTGGATTACAAACACTTGCAGTTGCTTTTGGTGGGGAAGTTAATCAAGCGCCCGAGTTACTCCATGGCAGAACTTCCGAAATCTTTCATGAAAAGAGCGCACTCTTTAGTGAGATACCTTCGCCATTCAAAGCAACTCGATATCACTCATTAGCGGTAACTAAAGTGCCAGACGAGTTAATGGCAACTGCGCATACTATCGACGGAGTTGTGATGGCACTCGAACACCGCTCACTTCCGCTTTCAAGTGTGCAATTCCACCCTGAGGCGATTTTGAGTGAATACGGACATCAACTCTTTAGGAATTGGCTCACGACTTTTTAAGAGCAGTTTTACTTACGGAGTCGCTGCTGGCTCAGGTGAGGTAAGTCGGTTAACGGTTATCGTCACTGAAGTGCCAACAATTTTTGTAATCCCAGGCTCAGGGGCTTGAGCAAGCACAGTGTCAGAAGCCGAATTTGGATCAATGGCGTCAACGATTCGGGGAAGGAAGCCCGCTTGGATCAAAATGGTGCGCGCCGCGATCTCACTTAACCCAAGCACATCAGGTACTGCCACATTTCCACTAGCGATATCGAGTGTGACGCCCGAACCCGCAGTGAGTGTGCTCCCACCAGCAGGGCTTACGGCCAGGACGGTTCCTGGAGCTTGCTCGCTATTGACTGGATTCGTGCGCGCAATAATGAGGCCAGCTTCCAGAAGAAGTTGGCGCGCACCTTCGAGCGTCTTTCCGATCAGCGAGGCTGGCACGGTGGTATCACCAGGGCCATCAGAGATAGTCAAAGTAATTTTCGAGCCACTCTCCACCTTTGTGCCTGCCGGAGGATTACTTGTGATGACCCGATCCTTAGGCGTGCGGGGATCTGCGGCATGTTGAATAACGAAAGTGAGGCTCGGCATGGAAGAACGCGCTTGATCCACCGTCAGCCCACTCATATCGCTCACCACCACCATGGAGGTTGATGAGGAGAACGCGCCACTAATGACCACTGCGCTACCACCCACAATGAGGAGTCCTGCGGCCACGATTCCAGAGATCCACCAACCTCGACGGCTCTGCGGGCGAGCGGGAGCGATAACCGTGCCACCACTTCTGAGAGCGTCTACATCATCACGCATTAATGCTGCACTCTGATATCGCAACTCAGCATCCTTAGTGAGCGCGTGCTGAAGAACAATGTTGAGTGCTGACGTGAGTGCAGGAGTAGACATCTGTACCAGAGGCACTGAACTATTCACGTGATGATAGGCAATCGCTGCGGGTGTTTCCCCCACAAAAGGCGGCTTACCTGCAATGAGTTCAAAGAGTACGCAGCCTGCGGAATAGATATCGCTCCGGATATCGGCCATTTCTCCGCGGGCTTGTTCGGGTGAGAGATACTGAGCCGTTCCGATAACTGTCCACGCATGCGTCACGGTTGCAGTGACATCATCGAGTGGACGAGCGATTCCAAAATCCATCACTTTAATTTCGCCAGCGTTTGTCACCATAATATTTGCTGGCTTGATATCGCGGTGCACAATTCCATTTTCATGCGAGTATGCAAGTGCATCTAGAAGTGAATGAACAATCCGCAGAGATTCTTTATAATCAGGACGTATATCTTGTCTGAGTAATTCACGGATCGTTGTGCCTTCTACATACTCCATCACAATGTAGGGAAGCAATCCCCACTCTTGTTGCTCTTCGCCAGTGTCATAAACGGAAACAATATTTGGGTGGTTGAGGCGTGCAGCAGCTTGAGCCTCGCGACGAAAACGACTTTGTAGGGATGGATCCCGCGCCAGATCAGCACGCAGAATCTTGATAGCAACAACGCGATTAAGGCGATTGTCGTATCCGCGATATACATCGGCCATACCTCCTGCGCCGATTAATTCTTGTACTTCATAACGCGCGCCTAAAAGTCGTGTCATGAAATATCGACCGCCGCTCCCAAGAAGGTGGGCTTCTCAGAATTCTTCTCTGAGATTACGTCTGCTACTAACACAGTTACATTATCTGGGGCACCAGCTGCATAGGTAAGAGCTATCAAGGTATCCACAGCATTCTCTATGGAGAGTTGTTCAAGGGCGCTCGATATTTGAGCGACATTCACCACATTCGAGAGACCATCACTACATAGAAGCAAACGATCTCCGCTAGCAATATCAATAGACAGAACATCGGGTTGCGACTTCTTATGACCCATTAGAGCTTGAGTGAGCAGAGCGCGCTTAGGATGTTTCTGAGCACCCGCGGGCGTTAATTCACCGCGGTCGATCAACTCTTGAATCATGGTGTGGTCTTTAGTGATCTGTTCTAATTTTCCGTCGCGATAGAGATATGCGCGCGAATCACCAATGTGCGCAACTTGCAAGGTGGAGCCAATGAGCGCAATTGCAGTGAGGGTGGTACCCATTCCGCCGTAATTATTATCGCCCTCAATGAGTGTTGCTAATCCTTTATCTACCTCACGTACCTGCTTACTTATTCTGGCCGCTGAAAGTTTCTTCTCTTGAAGAAGAGCAGCCAGAGTACTGATGGCAAAGCGTGAGGCGACTTCTCCAGCGGCATGTCCACCCAACCCATCAGCGACTGCGCAGAGTGTGGGGGAGAGCAACGCGGAATCTTCATTGCCCTCACGATGGAGCCCGAGCTCGCTCCGACCGTGCGCCTTCAGGGTAAGCATGAGACCTCCTTTGGCTAGACCTTACTCGCCCCTGCTAGCCTGCCCGTAAGCGCGAGTGGCGGAATGGCAGACGCGCACGGTTCAGGTCCGTGTACTCGTAAGGGTGTGGGGGTTCAACTCCCCTCTCGCGCACCCAGTAATCCCAACGCCCGATAATCCAGATACGCTAATCGGGCGCGGGAGCCGAAGACAGGAATCGGCTGAGAGGACCTTCGGGGTCGACCGCTTCACCTGATCCGGGTCATGCCGGCGTAGGGAGCCAGATGTCTTTTCACGACCTATCCAATTCAGAAGTACCCAATTCACTTGCCGGAGAGAATCCAAGGACGCTCACTTTCGCGGACCAATTCGCTCTCTGGAGTTCATTGGGAATTACTTTGACCATCCCCGCGGCCGCGCTCTTCATCCAACAGCCACTCGGCACCTCCGACTTCTCCTTTACCGCCTCGCTTGTAGCCCTTGCCCTTGGATTACTCCTCGGCTCTGCAGTGCTCGGAGGTATTGCCCACATTGGTGCGCGTGTGGGCGTACCGGCCATGGTGATGATGCGCGGAGTTTTCGGCAGACGCATCTCTTACGTACCTACCATTTTTAATATTGCGCAATGTGTGGGGTGGAGTGCTGTCGAGATATTAGTGATCGGTCATGCAGGTGAAAAAGTTATCGGTGGGCGATTAGCGTTCTGGCTGATTGGCGCTGGAGTAGTGAGCACGTTGCTGGCGTTGCGGCCCATCAAGTTCATCAAGGTACTCCGCAAATACATATTGTGGGCGGTCATTCTCACCACTATTTACCTCTTTATTGAAGTGCTCTCCCATGGTGTTGAAATCAAGAGTGGAAGTAGTTGGAGTGGATTCTGGCTTGCAGTTGATATCGCGGTGGCATTACCCATTTCATGGGCGCCCTTGGTTGCAGATTACTCTCGCCATGCAAAGCAAGGTTCCTTTTTAGCCACCTTCTCAGGTTATCTAGCTGGCGCTGGCACCTTCTTCCTCTTGGGTCTTCTGGCTTTAGTCACTCTCAATGGAAATAACTTGGCCGATGTGTATGGGTTTAGCCAAGCAATTCTCTTACTTCCATTTGGTGGGCTGGCTTTACTTATCCTAATTGTTGACGAGGTTGATGAGGCCTTCGCAAATATCTACTCAACTGTGGCATCACTACAAAACTTTAATGAAAATTGGAGTAGAAGGAGATTGGCATATCTCATCGGAAGTATTGCGACCATACTCTCACTCCTCATTGATGTGGTGGGTTATGAATCCTTCCTCTTCGCAATCGGAGCTATCTTCGTACCGCTCTGTGGCGTCGTTCTTATCGATTGGTTTGTTATATCTAAAGGTAAGTGGGATCTATCTAACACAGCGCGATGGCGTCCTTCGTTGGCTATTGCCTGGCTCGTTGGTTTCATCACGTACCAAATCATCAACCCCGGTTATGTTGCCGGATGGTCTGATTTCTGGAGGAATGCGCAAACGCTGATGAATTTCACCCCTCAGACCTGGATGAGCGCATCACTTCTCGCTTTTATGGTCAGTGCTGTAATTACTCTCGTACTCAACCCACGAAGTACCATATTGAAATCATGACCGTCGTTATCGCTCATCGCGGAGCTTCATTTCGATATCCAGAACATACGCGCGCCGCTTATGATGAGGCTGTTGCAGCTGGTGCAGATGGATTTGAGTGCGATGTTCGATTATTGCGAGATGGCGAAATACTCTGCTGGCACGACGCCACCCTTAACCGCACTAGTAACGCATCTGGCCCGCTCTTTTCACGAACTTGGGGAGATCTCGAAAACATTGATGCCGGATCATGGCATCGCAGCGGCGCCACGCAGCCACCATTACGGTTTAGTGAATTGCTTGCACTCGCACAGATACATCGAAAATCCATTTCTATTGAAACTAAGCACCCAGTTCCGAGCGGCGGCGCGATCGAACACGCATTAGCTGATTTATTACCCTCCGTGCCCTTTACCGGGAGCGCGGCTCTTTCACCCTTTCGACTTATGTCTTTCTCATTAATCGCGGTGCAACGGTGGAGCAAATTGAGACCAGATATCCCAGCTGTTTACTTAATCGATCATCGACCGATTACTGCGCTACCTAAAGTTTCCGTTATTGGTCCTGGAATTGCACGACTACGAAGAGAACCCGAAATAGTGAAGCGGTTACACGATCAAGGTTTTGAAGTACACGTGTGGACAGTTGACGAGGAAGCAGACGTTGAACTTTGTGTGAACTTAGGAGTGGAGGCAATCATCAGTAATAAGCCACGCGAGGTCCGAGCGCTCCTTGGCGAAATCAACTAAAGTCATCGAAATGAGCTCTGAAGAGGTAGCCGTAGTTGGCCCACGCGAACCATGTCCATGTGGATCAGGGAGAAGGTATAAGGCGTGCCACGGAAAAGACCGCGCCCCACTTACCTTTGTTTCGCGTCCGTTTGAGGGATTGCCGAATGAAACTGAATGGGTCGCCCTTCGTGAGATCGTGCCAGCAGCAGTGGGCAGAGCCCGTGTTAAGGCAACTGGCCAAGAAATCGTTGTAGCCTCACTTCTCCCCAATTCTGTGAGTGCCATGAAACGCACTGATGGCGTAGTGATGCTTGCATTGCAAGTACAAACAAGTAGTGGCGATGCTAGTCGAGACATGGCTGCGGCACTCACTGCGATTCTTCAGGCAGATAATGGTTCATCCGTAGTTGGCGGCGATTTAGGAAATACTTCGCGACTCCAAGATCTGTTGGATCTATCAGTACCCTTTCTTCCTGAGACGCATGCAAACTTTGATTTTTGGTTTACTGAAGATGAGATGGCCAAACCTGAAACAAGCGCTGCCTTAGCGGAGTTTGAAGGAAGCATTATTGAGACGGAGCGAATTCGGGTCGATCTCGGAAGTGCTTTCTGGTGTGCTTTCCCGGATCGCACTGTGGTTCGTTGGCTACTTCCTCATGAAGAAGAACGATCCCTCAATGCACTCGCTCGCTTAGCTGCTAGTGACGAACTTAATCTTGGAAATGGGACTCGATACCTCGGTGCATTCCGCGCCGATGGTTTATTAGTGCCCGTCTTCGACGTTCAACATGAAACACCTATCCGGGCTTTTGAGTTGGCTCTCACGACACTTTCTCGCCTCTTCATGTCATCTTTCGAGGCGAATGCGCCACTTACCAGTGCAGAACGTCGGGCACGTGCAGGTCTAGTGGGACGTCAACTCACACTTCGGTAATAACTTTAACCCATCACTGTTCCGGAAGAGTTTTCATTCCGGGGCCGCTTGCGTGAAAATGTGGCGAGATCAATAGGTAAACCAGTGCGGACGCCAGTAACTACCAAAGGATTTACATCGTGGTCCCCACCACCTTCTACATAATCGATGAGTTTGGCCATGAGAACTCCAGCACCCGGCGCATTCTTAAATTGATTTCCACTTGTACCGATCGCTAAATAGAAACCGGGTAATTCACTCTTGTCGTAGATAGGCGTCCAATCGGATGAAACGTCGTAAACGCCCGCTATACCTTTAGCAACTGGCGGCACTTTGAGATCGGGGAAACGTCGAGCGGCGCGCGTTACTTGTGCATCGTAGAGCTCTTGTGTGCGCAACATATGTGCCTGATCGGGGTCATCGATCCATTGCATCGGTTCACACTCTGGTTCGGTACCACCGACGAGAAAACCGCCACCTGGGGTGGGGCGCATATAAACACCCACATCGAGATCGCCAATCATGGGGCCGTTCTCCATGCCGGGCGGTGCATCTACGTGGTGCACCTCTTGCCGCATTGGAGCAAGTTCTACAGTGAAGTCGTTTCCTACACCGGCCATCGCATTAATTTTTCCTGACCATGGTCCTGCAACGTTGACGACCACATCAGCTAGTACCTCTTCGCCACTTGCTAAACGCACGCCTGTAACGCGGTCAATTGACTTGATCACCGAGACGATCTCTTCTCTAAATCGAAAGTGTGCCCCATGACGTTTTGCTGCTTCCGCCAAATTCACCGCAGCCAGTGATGGATCACTGATATACCCACCAGTCGGTGTGTAGAGCGCCCCAGTGCTTTCGGTGGCATCTTCCCAAAATGCTGGATCATCAATATGTTTCGGAGGCCAAAATTTTCCAGGATCAATTCCGGGAATTCGTGTAGCCAAAATTTCCGCGTTCCAGATCTCGTACTCGATACCCACTCTGTTAAAGAGTT
The DNA here is from genome assembly GCA_009917815.1 of Actinomycetota bacterium. Lineage (GTDB taxonomy): Bacteria > Actinomycetota > Actinomycetes > Nanopelagicales > Nanopelagicaceae. The sequence continues at coordinate 10,829 of RGER01000009.1, read as the reverse complement.
CAGTCGTAGCGGAGATATTCATGACAGGAACATCAAGCATGACGACACCGAGGTTGACCATCTCAGCAACCTGCTCTGCGGGCGCAGCACCTAAATGCGCGCGCCAATCAAGCCATGTGTGAAATGACTCCCAAGCCAGCACCACACCTGCATAGGTGGAGTAGTTGAAGCGAATAATTGAACTCGATGAACTTGTGGAACCTTGACCAGGCCCACCAGCTTTATCAATGACTGTGACGTTCCAGCCATTACGTGCTAATTCGAATGCAACAGCAGAACCGATGACACCAGCACCGATAACAATCGCACTTCTCTTCTTTGCTGACATTCGTTACCTCTCTATGAGGAGAGTAGATGAATGATTTCCCAAAGCGCCAGGGCAAAACAGAGGGTGCCACCAATTCGGCGGAGGAGAACAACAGAGATCTTATGTTGAAGCCGCTTGCCAACGATGACGCCTAAACCTGCTACCGCGATAAGAGCTGCCCATGAACCGATAAAAACACTGAGCGGTGGTCGCCCTTGCGCTACTAATCCGACCGCGAGCAGCTGTGATAGGTCACCCCACTCAGCCGCAAAGATAATTGCAAAAGAGATTCCAGCGGCTTTAAGGCCGGTCGCACTCTTCTTAATTTTGGCTTCGAACTCATGCTCTTCGCGTTCTTCCTTCTCAGGCTCATGACTAGCGCCACGGAAAAGGAGAAATCCGCCGAGAAGAAAACCGACCGTGCTGATGACGGTGACAATGTATTCCGGCATCAAGATGAGCAATCGACCGGCAACTACTGCCACTAGCGATTGGACGCCGAATGCCAGACTCACACCTAGCCAGACCATCTTGGGGGGAAACCGGGTAGCAAGCACCAGTGTCGCGATGAAGGTCTTATCGGGCAGCTCAATCGGAAAGATGAGCACGAATGTGGTGATGATGGCTAGGAAACTCACTTCGCCATCATTCCAGAGTGGGTAGAATTATGAGGACTTCTAGACAGGGACATGATGAATTCCACAAATCTTGGATATACCGCGGCTGCTATTGCAGTAATTGCACTCATTCTTGCCCTCTTCGCTCTTTTGAGCGCTCAAAGGATGAGGAAAAAGTACGCGGTACTTCAAGGCTCAGGATCTGAAGTGGACTTTGTCACCGCTGTGGCTCGCCAAGTAGAGGTAGTGAATGGTCTGCGCACCGATGTGACCAACCTCCGTAAAGATCTCACGGTGACTCAAAGCGAATTGAAGGATGCAATTCGCCACGTAGCAGTGACCCGCTACGACGCTTTCGGCGATCAAGGTGGACGGATGTCTTTCTCGGTCGCCTTCCTTGATGACGTGAATGATGGAATCGTGATTACCTCTATCAACGGGCGCACCGAGGGTCGTACATACATAAAAGGAATTAAGAGCGGCGCAAGTATCGGCAGCGAACTTTCCCCAGAGGAATCGCAAGCAATTGGCATGGCACAAAAAGGCCAGATCGCATGAGTACGTACGCCTATCTCGGACCTGCCGGAACTTTTACTGAGGCCGCGCTAAACCAACTACTAAAACCAGGTGATACAAAATCAGCTTATGCAAATACCACGGCAGCACTTGATGCGGTGCGTAGTGGTGCGGTCGTTGGCGCTTTAGTACCCATCGAAAATTCCGTAGAGGGATTCGTAGCACGAACGCTTGATGAATTAGTGATCGGTGAACCGCTAGTAATTACTGCAGAAACTACTTTGCCGGTGGAGTTTGCGCTGATCGCACACCCTGGAGTCACGCTTCAAGAGATCAATAAAATTGCTACGCATCCACATGCAGAGGCGCAATGCCGCACCTATATTGCAAAGAATCTTCCGCACGCCGAAATATTGGTTTCTTCTTCCACGGCAGCGGCCGCTGAAGAAATTGCACAATCACAAGACCGCACACGTGGTGCAATCGCTGCAAAGGTAGCCGCTGATCATTACGGGTTAAGTGTTCTTGCAGAAGATATTGGCGACAACACAGGCGCGGTTACTCGATTTGTATTGGTGACAAAGGTCGGAAAGATCAATGAACGTACAGGGCATGACCGAACCTCACTCGCCATCTTCATAGCCTCAGATCATGCCGGTGCACTACTCGAAATCCTCAATGAGTTTGCTGTTCGTGGGGTTAACCTCACCTTTATTCAATCGCGCCCCACAGGCGCGGAGTTAGGTTCTTATCACTTCTTGATCGATGTCGAGGGCCACATTTCAGATGCGCGCATCGGCGATGCTTTAATGGGATTAAAGAGAATCTGTGAGGACGTTCGCTTCCTTGGTTCATATCCACGAGCTGATAAATACGCAACCGAAATCATTCGTGGTCGTAGTGATAAGGATTTCGCAGATGCCTCATCGTGGTTAACCGCCGTTCGCAACGGCAATCTCACGTGATCGCTGGATTAGCCCCCGGCGAGGAGCGCACCTTTGCACGATCAATCTTGGCGGCTCGTGCTGAAGGTCGGAAGTTGCAACCCATATCAAATACTCGTCTCCTCTCCCCCGAAGAAGCAGAGAGCATTGCGCGGGCCATCATTGATATTCGACTCGCTGCAGGTGAATCAATCACGGGGGCCATTCTCTCCGAGGATGAAGATTTGAGTTATCTCACCAACAAGCAAATTGTGGAAAGTGCCCCTTCAATCTTGATCGAAGGTCGTGTCTCACCGGTAGTGATGCGCTCCGCGGGCCGTACACATCTTGGATTACTGATCTCTGATCGACTCTTTGAGCGGGGTCGCCGTGAAGATCAACTCGCTTCTGGAAGTGGTGCGGTGGCGGTCATTGTGGGGCCTGAGATTCCATTCCAAGGCGAGGCAACTCTTCGCCTCGGCAATGAACGATCTGTTATCAAGGATCTCACCGCCATCAAGACGCCGGATTTGGGTTTGGAGTGGGCCGTCTCAGCTCCACTGCTCTATCCCACGAGTTGGGAGCGCGGTTCCACCGTAGTGGTGGATCTACAAGGTTCCACCAAAGTGAGTTTTTCGGCTCGACGACTGTAAAAGGTAGGCTGACTCCGTGATCGATCTTAAATTCCTCCGCGAAAACCCTGACCGTGTGCGTTCTTCTCAGAGCGCTCGCGGGGAAGATCCCACCCTTGTAGAGAGCGTGATTACCGCAGACGAAGCCCGTCGCGCTGCAATTGCGGAATTTGAGGCGCTGCGCGCCGAACAGAATACGTTGTCGAAGGCGGTTGGTGCTGCTGCGAAAGAGGATCGTCCTGCTCTACTAGAGACTTCCAAGGTGCTTGCAGAGAAAGTAAAGAGTGCCGATAGTGCGAAGAGTGCTGCCGAAGAACGCGTTCGTGAAATATTGCTCAATCTTTCCAACGTCGTAGAAGAAGGCGTTCCAGTTGGTGGTGAAGCCGACTTTAAAATTATTGAACACGTAGGTACTCCCCGCGAATTCTCCTTTGAACCCAAAGATCACGTTGAGCTCGGAAAGATTCTTGGTGCTATCGATACAGAACGTGGTGCCAAAGTTTCGGGTGCACGTTTCTACTATTTAACAGGTGTTGGCGCCCTTCTCGAATTTGCTCTGGTAAATATGGCTATCTCCCAAGCTGGCGCGGCAGGTTTCATTCCCGTTATTCCTCCTGTACTTGTGAAGCCAAGTGCCATGGAAGGCACCGGATTCCTCGGCCAAGCAGCAGAGAACGTTTTCCATCTTGAGAAAGATGATTTCTACTTGGTGGGCACAAGCGAGGTACCTCTCGCGGCCTATCACATGGATGAAATTCTTCCAGCAAATAAGTTGCCCTTGCGTTACGCGGGCTATTCATCCTGCTTTCGCCGAGAGGCGGGATCCTACGGAAAAGATACGCGCGGAATTATTCGAGTTCATCAGTTCGACAAGGTCGAAATGTTTTCTTTCTGTCCTCCAGAAGAAGCAGAAGTAGAGCATCGCCGTCTTTTGCAATGGGAGAAAGACTTCCTCAATGCGATTGAAGTTCCCTATCGCGTTATTGATGTGGCAACTGGAGATCTCGGTTCAAGTGCCGCACGTAAATTTGATTGCGAAGCGTGGATTCCAACTCAAAATGCCTACCGTGAAGTAACGAGCACTTCGAATTGCACAGAATTCCAGGCACGCAGGCTTAACATTCGCATGAAAGACGAGAACGGAACGCGTCCTATCGCAACTCTTAACGGCACGCTCTGCGCCTTGCCACGCATCATCGTGGCTATTCTCGAAAATCATCAGCAAGAAGATGGGTCAGTTCGCGTGCCTAAGGCACTCGTCCCATTCTTGGGTGGGCGTGAAGTTCTCACTCCGGTGAGTGCGTGAAACTTGTAGCAACTGATTTAGACGGCACCATTATTAGATTCGAAGCCGGAATTTCACAACGAACTATCACTGCCCTCAATAGTGCTCATGAAAAAGGAGCACGAGTACTTTTTGCAACGGGCCGACCACCACGGTGGTTAGGTGAGATAGTCGACGCTTTCGGAACTGAAAAGTTTTCCTGGGTGATTTGTTGTAACGGGGCGTTGCTCTTTGATTTGAAGGCCGACAAGGTCATCAAAGAGTGGGAGATCTCTATTCCAGATGCGTTCGAAATTGTGGCACGTTTGCGTAGGAATCTGCCTGGAGTCACTTTCGCAATGGAACGCAATGATCACTATGTGCGTGAACGTAGATACATCCCACGATGGGATGTAGGAATGGACGTCATTGGTACCGAGACAATTGAGGAGCAGATCGATCGTCCCTTCCTTAAACTCATAGCCCGTTGCACGGAGAGCGATCTTGACTCTGATGAGATGTTGGGGATAGCAACTCCAGCTCTCGCTGGGTTGGCCACTGTCACACACTCAAATCCCGAGGATTCGCTCCTGGAAATTTCTGCGTACGGTGTCAGTAAGGCGTCGGCACTTGCCTATGTCGCCCAAGAGTGGGGCATTGATCGCGAAGAGATTTTGGTCTTTGGAGATAATCCCAATGACATCCCCATGTTGGAGTGGGCAACGCACTCATATGCGGTAGCAAGTGGGCATCGCGGTGCGCACAGGGCAGCTAAGAATCTTGCACCCGCATGTAATGAAGATGGTGTTGCACAAATTATCGAGAAAGTCTTTGCCCTCTAATGTCAGGTGCGCTCCGACTCGGAACCGTCATCCTTCCTGATGAACCATGGCAGGTAAGTCGAAACCATTGGCGGGAAGCCGAAGATCTCGGCTTTGATCATGCGTGGACCTACGACCATCTGACGTGGCGTGATCTACGTGAGAAATCTTGGTTCAGCGCAATTCCGGTGTTAACTGCTGCGGCGTTAGAAAGTACCACGCTCCGAGTCGGCACTTTGGTGGCTAGCGCCAACTTTCGTCATCCAGTCTCCTTCGCAAAAGAACTCATGACTCTCGATGAGATCAGTCAAGGTCGACTTACTCTCGGAATTGGTGCCGGCGGGGCAGGGTTTGATTCCACGGCACTTGGACAAGAACCTTGGAGTGTGCGCGAGCGCGCTGATCGTTTCGAAGAGTTTGTCACCCTCCTTGATCAGGTATTAATCAATCCAGTTACCTCAGAATTTCGTGGGCAGTTTTATTCAGCTCATGAAGCCCGAAGCATTCCAGGGTGCGTGCAACAGCCTCGAATACCGTTCGTGATCGCGGGTACCGGCAAGCGTGGTATCGCGCTCGCCGCGAAGTTAGGGAGTGGATGGGTCTCAAACGGAGATTCAAGCAACCCTTTGGAAGCAACCGAAGAGGAGCACTTCGCAAGTGTGGCAAAGCAAATCGCGCTTCTTCGCGAAGAGTGCGCTCGCCTTGGACGTGACTTCAACTCAATCGATCGATTCTTCTTAGCGAGCTCGCGGAATGAAGCGTGGATGAAATCAGTGAGCGAATTCCAAAGATTGCGAGATATGTATCAGGAGATCGGGTTTACTGATCTTGTCATTCATCGTCCACGCAGCACTCAACCTTTTGCCGGCGACATAAATGTGTACCGAGAGATTGCACGACTTTCTCGGTAAACACTTCCTGATAAATAATCGACCTTACAAATATGGGCCGGAGGATTTATCGCTCTCTCCAGTAGTGATAGAACGACGCTTCATCTCTTCGAATTGTGCGCGAGCAGCCATCTGTTGAGCAAAGAGCGCAGTTTGAATTCCATGAAAGAGTCCTTCAAGCCAACCAACCAGTTGGGCTTGAGAAATGCGAAGTTCTGCTTCACTCGGAACCTCATTATCCATAAACGGCAAGGAGAGGCGCTCTAACTCTTCAACGAGTTCTGGCGCTAATCCACTTTCGAGTTCCTTAATTGATTGCCGATGTATGTCTCGTAGGCGACGGCGAGAGGCCTCATCGAGAGGCGCGCTCTTCACCTCATCCAGTAATTGCTTGACCATTGAGCCGATACGCAACACTTTTGCTGGTTGCTCAATGAGATCCGTTGGCATCTCTTCAGGTGCTTCTGCGGATGCTCCAGAAATAAGAACTGTCTCTTCTTCACTCATGCGTAGATTATGGCACTTATGCCAGATCGGCGTTAACTACCAAAACTACTTTTCCGATGTGCGCGTTGGCGCCGACTTTTTCATGGGCTGCGGCTACTTCAGCAAGCGGCAAATAGGAATCGATCACTGGCTTGACCGTACCAGCGGCAATGAGTGGCCATACGTGGGCAACAGTGCTGGCAGTGATTGCCGAACGCTCTGCGTCGGTGCGTCCCCGGAGAGTCGTAGCAATGAGAGAGATGCGCTTACTGAGGAGCACGCCCAAATCAATCTCCGATTTTCTACCACCTTGTAAACCAATAACGACGATACGTCCATTTGGTGCAAGGACCTTCATGTTCTTTTCAAGGTAGGAAGCACCCATTACATCAAGCACCACGTTGATTCCCTTTGCAATCTCTGAGAAATCTTCGGTCTTGTAATCGATGCAATGATCTGCACCCAAGAATTTACAGACGTCGTGTTTTCCTGCACTTGCTGTTGTGTAAATCTCTGCGCCCGTCCACTTTGCTAACTGAATCGCCATTGTGCCGATTCCACTTGCGCCTCCGTGAATGAGAATTCTTTCTCCTTCGCGCAATCCGGCGAGCATGTAGAGATTCGACCAGACCGTGCACGCCACCTCAGGGAGCGCGGCTGCGGCAACAAGATCGATACCGTCGGGGATTGGCATTAACTGTCCAGCAGGCACTGCTACATATTCGGCGTAGCCGCCACCAGTGACCACAGCGCAGACGCGATCATCAATTTTCCAACCGGAGACATCGCTGCCTACCTGCGCAATTCGACCGGAGCATTCCAGGCCGAGAATCTCGCTCGCTCCCTGGGGCGCGGGATAGAAGCCCTGGCGTTGAAGCAGGTCGGCCCGGTTCACCGCGGTCGCCGCTACCTCGACGAGCACTTCGTGGGGGGCAATCACTGGGGTCGGGAGCTCTGCCTCGGTGAGGCACTCGACCCCGCCGAAGCCGGAGAGGGCTATGGCTCGCATAGGGAGAGCCTACGCGCCCGCCAAATAGGGTGGAGTCATAGGTTTCGGGTAAGTTCTCCCGCGGAGGACTCGCCTAGTGGCCGATGGCGTCGGTCTTGAAAACCGATATAGGGAAACCTATCGTGGGTTCGAATCCCACGTCCTCCGCTCTGACAGCCCCCGCAGTAGACCCGAACTGAGGCTCACATAGGCTCGCGGCGAGTCGCAGCCACCTAAAAATGGTGCTCATTGGCGGCATGTGGCTAACCCCACTTCCTCACGGGTAGCGATTGGCAACCCCCTCCTCCACACTTGTATCACCTCTGCTTTCAGGCAGTGGCGAGAGCGATGGGAATGCTTATGAGCGGGACAATGACGACCCCTGGCCGCGCCAAGATTGCTGCGCGCCACCTCCGCACGGATAAGTGGTGGGTACAACCACTGATCACTGTGGCGGTGCTGGTCTCCTTCATTATTTACTCAACGTGGCGCGCCTTCGAGAACGCGCATTACTTCGTTGAGCCCTATATTTCACCCTTCTACTCACCCTGCCTAGCCACATCGTGTGTGGAAGGTGCATCGGGGTTCGGTCAACCATTCGGATCGTGGTGGGTGCTCTCTCCTTCATTACTCATTTTGGTCTTCCCGCTCGGTTTTCGTATGACGTGCTACTACTACCGCAAGGCGTACTACCGCGCGTTCTGGCAATCACCACCAGCATGCGCAGTTGCTGAACCTCATAAGACTTACACCGGCGAAACCCGCCAGCCATTGATTCTGCAGAATGCACATCGTTGGTTCTTCTACGCCGGTCTCATCTTCAACGTCATTCTCTCTTACGATGCGATCCTTGCATTTAAGAATGCCGAAGGGCAGTGGGGCCATATGCAGGTGGGCACTCTCGTGCTCCTAGCAAACGCCACTTTCCTATGGCTCTACTCACTCTCTTGTCACACTTGCCGCCACACCATTGGCGGTCGCCTGAAGCACTTCTCTAAGCATCCAGTGCGATACAAGTTATGGACCAAGATTTCTGAGCTCAATCACCATCATCCCAAGTTTGCTTGGATCTCATTGATTGGTGTGGCGCTCGCAGACTTCTATATTCGCTCCGTATCCACCGGCTTCATCACCGATCTTACGATTTTCTAGGAGTAACTATGACCGCGATTGAACGTCATTCATTCGACGTTGTAGTTATTGGTGCCGGTGGCGCTGGTTTGCGTGCTGCAGTTGAAGCACGTGCAGCTGGCCTCCGTACCGCCATTATCTGCAAGTCTCTTTTCGGAAAAGCACATACCGTTATGGCTGAGGGCGGAATCGCCGCAGCCATGGGTAACGTGAATAGCAATGACAATTGGCAAGTTCACTTTCGGGACACCATGCGTGGTGGAAAGTTCCTCAACAACTTCCGTATGGCGGAATTGCATGCTAAAGAAGCGCCAGATCGTGTGTGGGAGTTAGAAACGTGGGGCGCACTCTTTGATCGCACCAAAGAAGGAAAAATTAGCCAACGTAACTTCGGCGGACATGAATACCCACGCCTTGCCCACGTTGGTGATCGCACCGGACTCGAACTTATTCGTACCATGCAACAAGCAATTGTTTCTCTGCAACAGAAAGATGCTGCAGAGTTTGGTGATGCAGAAGCGCGAATCAAAGTTTTCGCGGAAACCACCATCACCGAAATTATTAAGGATGGAGATCGGGCAGCGGGTGCATTTGGTTACGTGCGCGAAACCGGCAATCTCATTCTCTTCGAAGCACCTGCAATTGTTATTGCAGCTGGTGGCATCGGAAAATCCTTTAAAGTCACAAGTAATTCTTGGGAAGGGACCGGTGACGGTCACGCGCTCGCATTGAAAGCTGGCGGCAAGTTGGTCGATATGGAGTTCGTACAATTCCATCCAACGGGCATGGTTTGGCCTCCTTCAGTCCGCGGTATTTTGGTGACTGAATCAGTACGTGGCGATGGTGGCGTGCTTCGTAACTCAGAAGGTCGCCGCTTCATGTTTGATTACATTCCAGAAGTTTTCAAAGATAAGTATGCGCAGACTGAAGAAGAGGGCGATCGTTGGTATGCCGATCCAGATAACAATCGACGTCCCCCAGAACTTCTTCCACGCGATGAGGTAGCTCGCGCTATCAACTCCGAAGTAAAAGCTGGCCGAGGATCACCACATGGAGGTGTCTTCCTTGATGTGTCGACGCGTCTGGCGCCCGATGTTATTAAGAAGAAACTTCCTTCCATGTGGCATCAATTTAAGGAACTTGCTGACGTTGATATCACCACACAGGCGATGGAAGTAGGTCCTACTTGCCACTACGTCATGGGCGGCATTCTGGTTGATCCAGATACCGGCGCGGCTGCAGGGGTTCCTGGACTCTTTGCCGCTGGTGAATCTGCGGGCGGTATGCACGGATCTAACCGCCTCGGTGGAAATTCACTCTCAGATCTCCTCGTCTTCGGACGCCGTGCCGGCGCTGGCGCAGTTGCCTACTTCCAGAACCTTGGTGGCAACGCTCCTCAGGTGACAGATGATGCGATTACCAGAGCAAGCGAGCATGCTCTTGCTCCGCTACGCAATCCTGGCGGTGAGAATCCATACATAATTCAAGCGGACCTCCAACAAGTGACAAATGATTTAGTCGGAATTATTCGTACTAAATCAGAGCTTGAGGAATCACTTGGCAAACTCAAGAGTTTCCGTGCTCGCTTAGCAAACATCACGTGTCCTGGTGGCTCCGCTTTTAACTCAGGCTGGCACTTGGCTCTCGATCTTGAGAACAACCGGGAATCCCAGGCTACGGGCCAGTCGTACCGAGTCATCCGTCGTTTGCGCCAACTGCTCGGGAACGACCGGAATGCCATACAGCGCCAGGACCTGCTTGGCGGCGCGCTCGGTCAACGCGGCGCAGCCGTTCTGAGCCATGAGTGAGGTGGCAACTGCATGCGCTGAGGGCGGGCTCAGGCGGGCCGGCGGCGGCGCAAGGCGCGCTTCGTAACGATCCTCGCGGGCATGCCAGGCGGCGATGGCTCGAAAGCAGCGCCCCAAGGAGCGAAAGGTGGCGATTCGCGGCTCGGCCTCCAGCGCCTGGACTCCGTGACCTTCGAGGGCCTCCGTCGCCCAGTAGTTGCAGACGATCTTGTCATACCTTTGCGCCAACTCGCTCCACAGTCGAACCCGAGCCGAGGAAATCGCATCGGCATAGGGGTGCACGACCAGCAGGGTGCCGTAGGCAGGGTCGGCCATCATCGCATCGGCGCAGGCGCGCATCGGGCCCTCGTCGTTCAGCGCCTGCGCAGTGACATCACAGGGATTTCGCGCAGCGCCGAACTCGGGCACCTGCTGCTGCAGGACCTCGAGCGTGCGGCCCTCAGGCT
>RGER01000080.1 GCA_009917815.1 Actinomycetota bacterium | reverse complement strand
ATATTGAATATGGGTATTCCAAGAGCAAGTACACCGGGAAGAGCTCACAGGTAACCTTGCTCGCTGGCATCCCGCAGGTGCTCGAGTTGAACTCCCTTAAGCCGAATTCTCGTCTCTATTATCGGCTTCGTTTCGCAGTGACTGGTTCGAAGACGTTGCAGGCTGGGAAGCAGTATTCGTTCAATACCCAGAGAGCGCAAGGCTCTCCTTTCGCCTTCTCAGTTCAGGGAGATACTCACCCAGAACGTGCTGGCAAAATGTTTAACTCAGATCTCTACTACGTCACGATGGCAAATATCGCTGCACAGCAACCGGACTTTCATATTCTCCTGGGAGATGACTTCAGTATTGATCCTCTCATTGATAGGGGCGCCGCAAATCAGGCGAATGTTGAAAAGATTTACGGCACTCATCGCAATTGGCTCGCGGTGGCGGGAAGTTCAGTACCAATTTTTCTTGTAAATGGAAATCATGAGCAGGCTGCGGGCTATCTCTTAGATGGTACGAAATCAAGTCCAGCCGTCTTGGCTGGAAATGCTCGGTTGAAATATTTCGCTCTGCCCGCTCCCAACTCTTTCTATTCGGGTGATCTGGAAGAGATACCGGAGGTAGGGCTCCCGAGAGATTACTACTCATGGAACTGGGGAGACGCTCTCTTCATCACACTTGATCCGTATTGGCACTCTAAGTATGCAGTCGACAATGTGGCGGGAAATAGCGATGGCAGTGCAAAAGTAAAAGACTTATGGAAAGTTGGTATTGGTGATGAGCAATATGCCTGGCTAAAAAAGACTCTCGAGAACAGTTCGGCGAAATATAAATTCATTTTTGCTCACCACGTACTGGGTACTGGGCGCGGTGGTGTAGAGGTTTCCACCACATATGAATGGGGCGGGACAGATCCGAAAGGTATCTCTACTTTTGCTAAGGAGAGACCTAATTGGGAGTTACCTATTCATGACCTCATGGTGAAGCACGGAGTATCTGTCTTCTTCCAAGGTCATGATCATATATTTGTCCACCAGGAGCGAGACGGCGTGGTCTATCAATCAATGCCCAATCCCGCGGATGATACGTTTTCTATGTTTAACGACAGCGCCTATAAAACGGGCGCGAAAGCTCCCAATTCTGGCCATGTGCGCGTCAGTGTTTCTCCTACTGAGGCCAAGGTTGAGTACTTCTTAGCGGCGCGGGCCAAGGACTTAGGTCGAAAGAATTTGGAACTTGCTCACGCTTATGTAATTAAGCCATATCTCAAGTAGGGGGAAGCAGATTATGAGTAGCATTCCTCGCCGAATGATGATCAAGGGCGCTCTTGCTGTATTTTTCACAAGCACATCGATAGGTAGAGCGATGGCGAGTACGGCGGTGAGCCTCAAACTCGTAGGAAAGCCCTCAGAAAGTTCTGCAGCATTCGTAGTAACTACGAATCAAAGTGCACGATGCTACTTGGAATATGGGAATTCAAGGAGTGCGCTCACATCGAAGACGCCCATCTTGGCGCTTCCAAAGAATTCCTCTAAGAGCGTTCAGATATCCGGCTTGGTGGCTAACACAACTATCTATTATCGACTTCGCTACGCCCTCGGGGCATCTAAGAATTTTGCTACTTTAGCTCTAGCCTCATTCACTACGGCCGACGCCGTGGCATCAGTTCCACTCAATGCAAATGTTTTTGCGGTCCAGGCAGATCCGCACATGGATGAGAACTCAACTGAGGATGTTTATGTGAAAACGCTTTCGCAGGTCGTTGCCGCCGCGCCAGCGTTTCTGATGGATCTGGGAGACATATTTATGGTCGACAAACTCTCGAATAAGTCAGAAGCAAATATTCGAGCTCGTTTCGAATTGATGAAGGGGTACTACGGGCGCCTAAAAGGAGTGCCGCTCAAGATTACATTGGGGAATCATGATGGAGAGCTGGGCTATAGCAATTTCAATACTAAGAAATATCGTAAAGAGTACTTTCCAGAGCAAACTGGTGATCTTGCATACTATGCATTTTCCGGACCGGATACTTTGCATGTAGCGCTTGATCCATTTACCTATACCACTAAGAACCCTACTTCAAATGGCTGGGAATGGACGTTAGGAAAGATTCAATATGATTGGCTTGCCTCCACGTTAGCAAATTCGAGCGCAACGCATAAATTTATCTATATACATCATTTACTTGTTGGAGATGCCCAATCTCGCGGCGGAGTGGAGATCGCAAAATTCAACGAGTGGGGTGGTTTGAACAAGGATGGCTCACCAGGTTTTGATGCTAACCGCCCAGGTTGGGGTAAACCGATTCATCAACTCTTACTTGATCATAAGGTGGGTATCGTTTTTAAGGGTCATGATCATCTCTATGTGAAGCAAGAGCTCGACGGAATCATTTATCAAACGGTGCCGCAGCCCAGTCATGCAGGCGACAAGGTGAATTCATCAACGGAGTACGGATACCTCAGTGGCAAAGTAGTTGGCGGGTCTGGCTTCATGAAGGTCACTACAACTGGCCCAGATGCCAAAGTTGAGTTCGTTAAGTACGACGGAAGTATCGCCGATTCATATGTGCGGACGGTCGTTTAGCGGCGAACGTCATCGGCAGATAGCTCTGGAGAAAGAATATTGGTGCGGGAGGCGGGACTTGAACCCGCACGTCCGAAGACACAGGTTCCTAAGACCTGCGTGTCTGCCATTTCACCACTCCCGCAACAGTTCTTAAAAGTTCCCGAAGGAGCGTAAGAACCTGCACACTCTAGCGCGTGGGGTAGCCTCTGATCACATGAGCGATTCGCCGGAGAAATCCGATACCCCAGAGAGCCCGTTGCCCATCAAAATGCTCCACGATCGAGTGATGGTCGCTACCGATGGGAGAGAAGGGGAGCGACGATCCCTCAGCGGAATTGTGATCCCTGCGACTGCCTCCGTGGGTAAGCGTCTCGCGTGGGCGGTGGTGGTCGCGACTGGGCCGAATGTCCGCTCGCTCGAGGTGGGCGATCGCGTCCTCTATGACCCCGAAGATCCCAACGGGCAGGGAGAGGTCGAGGTGCGGGGTCAGAGCTACTTCTTGCTCCGCGAGCGCGATATTCACGCCATGGCTTCCCCGCGGTTGAGTGACAGTGCCGGGACGGGCCTCTACCTTTAATCCATGACATTTATCGCAAAGAAGAACCCTGCCCTCCAGGTCATCTCTGCCATCCTGCTCGCCATCACGCTCTCGCTCTCAATCCTTTCCGTAGGTTTGTGGTGGACGCTATTACGTGGGGGAGCGGCTGGAGATATCTCCAGATCTGCCGTCGCTGATCCGCAGGTACAACGCGGCCTTGCGGTGGAGTTACTCAACAAGTTTGCCGAGGGAGCGGATGCAGAAACTGCCGCGGTGATTTCAGAGAAGCGCGGAGATTTAGAGGTCGCGCTCACCAAAGTTCTCGCCGATCCGGCAACTTCTAAGCAGATCTCAGATATTGCTAATTCAGTAGCGGACGCGCTTGCCTCCGATCGAGGAACCGTCAGCGTGGACGTACGACCGATTTTGACCGATGCGCTCAATGCATTAAATACAGAACTAGGTAACGCAAAGGTTTCTAATTCCGATCTAGCCGACATGAAGCCAATCGTGCTCGGGGAGGATTCTCCGCTTCCAAATTTGAGTGCCACAAAAACTTTGGTAACTACTCTCTCGGCGGTGAGTGTCCTACTCGCTATTGGCTTTGGATTCCTCTACTTCATGTTCACCAGAAAGCGGAGTTTAAGTTTCGCGATCTTCGCGCTCGCAGAGGGCACCATTTTCTTACTGATCTCACTTTTCGTTCCTCAGGTTGCGAATGCTCAGGTGAGTGAGGGACTCGCGAACTCCATTGCTGGAGTAGTTGTTTCTAAAATCTTCTCAGGCCCACTTACTCTTTCAATTATTTCGCTCGTTGCAGGAGCTGCGTTGATGACGCGTCATGTTCTAAAAAGCCGTAAAGTGTCGGCATGAGAGCAATTCAAATCACGAAATTCGGTGGACCTGAAGTATTGACGCTTGTTGATCTACCGACTCCGACTGCCGGTGAGGGCGAAGTCCTTATCGAGGTGAGTGCGTGTGGGATTAACTACGCCGATTCACACCAGGCAGAGAACTCATATCTTGCTCCGCAATCACTCCCGCTTATTCCTGGCGCTGAGGTAGTGGGACGAGATGCGAGTGGTCAACGCGTCGTTGCTCTCGTTCCAGGCGGTGGATATGCCGAAGTAGTAGCCGCACCCAAGGCCCTCACTTTTCCCATTCCTGATGGCGTCAGTGATGGCGCGGCGCTCGCAGCAATTTTGCAAGGAACAACTGCATATCACTTACTTCGCACTAGTTCTCATATGCAAAGCGGTGAGAGCGTTGTGGTGCACGCCGCCGCAGGTGGAGTGGGAACTATTGCTGTGCAACTTGCCAAACTCTGGGGAGCAAAAGTAATTGGCAGTGCATCGTCTGCTGACAAGCGAGCGCTGGTGACTTCACTAGGCGCAGACGCTGTGGTTGATCCTGAAGTTGAGGATCTCACCGCTGCCATCGTGGCTGCGAACGGTGGAAAGAAAGTAAACATCGTTCTCGAAATGGCAGGCGGAAAAGTTTTCGATCAAAGTTTGCAGGCGCTTGCGCCATTTGGACGTTTGGTTACTTTCGGAATGGCTTCGCGCACCATGCCCGAACCCATAAATCCTGGCGCGCTTATGGGAACTTCGCGCGCAGTGATTGGGTTTTGGTTAGTGCATTGCATGGCTCGCCCCGATCGCATGATTGCTCCGCAACTTGCTGAGCTCTTCGAATTGATGGAGTCTGGAAAGATCAAGGCAGTTGTCGGTGGAAGTTATCCGCTCTCGGAAGCAAGGCGGGCGCACGAAGACCTCCGTGGGCGCAAAACCACTGGGAAAGTTTTCTTAGATCCAAAGCTCTAGACCAGTAGCGAGTTAAGAAAGTGAGCGCTATGAATAGATTCAATCGATGGCTCGGAGCGAAGATCACCGATCTCGTGGGCACGATGTGGTGCGCCTACCTCTTCGCGGCGATCGCGCTTATCTCGCTGCCTGCGGCTATCTCTTCACATAACTTGATCATCATCGTGGCCTGGGTAGCGCAGACCTTTCTCCAACTTGTCTTGCTCTCCATCATCATGGTCGGCCAGTCAGTCTCGTCAGAGGCGGTCGCTCAAAAGATAGAGGAGACGCATACTGCCTCGCTTGCGGAGTTTGAATTGGCAAAAGAGGCGCGCGCACTCGCGGCGGAGGAACTTCGCGAACTCAAAGCCATCACCGCCGCAGTACATGCCAAGGTGCATCAAGCAGAGTAGCGAGATCCCGGGCAAATTCTGCGAAAGTCCTGCGAACCCTACGGGGATTGGCAGAACCGTCACAGAGATTTCACAGAAACTGGCTGAATTCTCGTGCGTATGACTCAAGGCAAAATTCGTGTTCTCCTCGTTAACCTTCTCCTCATTGCTCTCGTCGCAGCGGCCGCCACTTGGGGTTGGAAGAGCCTCCATCCCGCGGCAGTGGTAGAGAGCGCCCCGCAGACCACCACCGTGAGCATGGGAGCGATCACGGCCTCGGTATCGGCGAGCGGAAAAGTAGTGAGCCCCGGAGATATCGCGGTGGCACCTACGGTGAGTGGGACTTTGATTGCGGTCAATGTGACGGTCGGCCAACACGTTACCCAGGGACAGATCTTAGCCCAGGTGGATCCGGCAAGCCAGAAGCAAGCCTTGGAACAAGCGATTAATAGTCAAACGAGTGCAAAGAATGCTCTCTTTAATGCCCAGACTGCGCTGGATAAATTAAAGAAAGTAAAGACTGCCGATGAAATCAAGCAGGCCGAACTTCAACTTGCTTCCCAGAAGGCAAACGTCGATTCTGCGCAACAAACTCTGGATGACCAGACCGTGCTCTTGGCGGCAAACGTCGCTACTTACCAAGCAAACGTTGATGCGGCGAAGAAGACGCTCGATGACACCACGGCCAATCAAGCAGATGCCGCTGTGGGATATCAGAACTCGGTCGATGCTGCTAAGACGAGTCTTGATGCTTCGCAGACTACATTCGATAACTACTCTCGAATCTTCTCTGGACTCACCTTAGAGTTTTGCAATTCCCTCTCTGTCACATCTACTAATTGTTCAACTTATTTGAGCAATTACAACTCACTACAGAGCGCAAAGAACTCTTATAACAATGCTCTATTGAGTCAAAAGGTGAACCTAAAGAAAGATGCGCAGACTTTGGCGGGCTTGCAAGTTGCTTACCAAAATGCGCTCACAAGTCAAACAACGAACTTGAAGAAAGACGCAATTTCACTCGCAAATTATAAGAAGGCTGTGGTCACGGCAAAGGCAGCATTCGATCTCTATGTCACCACTCAGGCGATTGCTAATGCACCTGCTACGCAGGCGGATTTGGATGCTGCTCAGCGAGCGATCGATGCGGCGGCCGCTGGAATCAAATCAGCTCAAGCATCGTATGACACGGCGGCTCGAAATCTTGCAGGAACAACGGTGAAGGCGCCCGTGGAAGGCGATGTGGCATCTATCTCTGCGACCGTGGGGCAAAACGCTCCCACCGCAACGAATAAGACCAGTGGAGTTGTTTCTGGCTTCATTGTGTTAACGAATGTCAGCGCTCTCCGAGTGCAGGCAAGTTTCTCAGAAGCTGATGCGTCGAAAATCGTGGCCGGCCAGAGCACAAGTTACTCCTTCGAAGCAATGCCAACGGTGACAGCGACGGGGTTCGTGGCCCGAGTCGATATTTTGCCCACCACTACAAATAACGTTGTTACCTATACGGTGGACATGGATATCACAGGCGGAGTGCCTGGACTTAAACCTGGCATGACGACAACGGCAACTATCACAACCGGAAGTGTTCCCAATGCCCTTCGCGTTACGGCGCAAGCGGTAACCACTCGCGGAACGTCATCCACAGTTCGACTTGCCAAAACCGTCAATGGAAAGCAAACCTTCACTGCAACACCAGTCGTCGTCGGCCTCAAAGGTGATTCTTTTGTCGAAATTCAATCTGGTGTGAAAGAGGGAGATGTTGTAGCGCTCAATGCGGCAGCACAATCGACGATCTCCAGTAATGGCTTCGCCCGAGGCGGCGTCCCTGCGGGGATTGGGG
>RGER01000079.1 GCA_009917815.1 Actinomycetota bacterium | reverse complement strand
AAGCAGCGTTCTCGAGGCGGTGGCGATATCTGTGAAAAAACCTCCGGTGAGTTTTGCAAGGAGCCAGGCATCTGTCGTAGTGACCACACCGTCGCTCGTGATGTTTTCGCGGAGCCACTTCATTTTCGGTGCCACAAAGTAGGGATCTAGTTGGAGGCCAGTACGTGAACGCACAAACTCTTCGCGCTCTCGTCGCTCATCACAGAGCGAGGCCGCTCGAGAGTCTTGCCAGACCATGACTGGAGAGAGAGGTTCAAGAGTGCGTGGATCCCAGGCCAGGATGGATTCACCTTGATTGGCCAGACCCACTGCATTCACCGTCAAAGGATCTGCAAGCGCTTGGGACACGGCTGAGACAACGGAGCCCCAGAGCTCACCCGGGTCACACTCAACGAGCCCACCGGGAGCATGGCGGAGAGAGATCTCGCCAATTCCGCGGCGCTGAACCTCGCCCTCATCCCCCACGACCAGGGCTTTGGTGCCGGACGTTCCTTGATCGATCGCCAGGATGGCCATGCCCTCACGCTACCCGCCTTCAGCGTGTGGCACGGTAAAAATTTATCTAATTACCTCAATTCACCTGTCGGTACTTCCTTCCTTCGACCTCTTCCGGTTCAATCGTTCTAACGTCCGGAAGTGACGCCCGTTACAGGGACACGATGCCGGCACCGACTAGCAGGGGGATTAGTGAGCACCTCAACACATGACGACGAGAAACGCCTCGCCGAACTTGGGTATAAGCAAGATCTGACACGCAGCTGGAGCTCTTTCTCCAACTTCGCGATCTCGTTCTCCATCATCTCGATCCTTGCCGGCTGTTTCACCACCTTTGGACAGGCGTGGAATAACGGCGGACCGGTTGCCATCTCGATTGGTTGGCCCATCATTTCGGCCTTCATCCTTATCATCGGCTTCACCATGTCGGAACTTGTTTCGGCTTACCCCACTTCCGGAGGTATCTACTGGTGGGCAGCAAAGCTCGGTGGCGCCAAGGCGGGTTACTACACAGGTTGGCTCAACTTGATTGGTCTGCTCGCAGTGATCGCATCCGTCTGTTACGGATGCGCGACCTTCTTTGATCTCGCGTTCTCGTCTCTCAGCTCTTCATGGGCTGCGGGATATTCCTTGCAACGCGTCTTCATCATGTTCATCATCATCTTGGTTTTGGTCTCTGCATTCAACATCGGCAGTGGCCACTTGATGTCGGTCATTAACAACATCTCGGTCTGGTGGCACGTATTTGGTGCTGCTGCCGTAATCCTCATTCTTATCTTCGTTCCAGATAACCACATGAGCGTGGGCGACATGTTTAGTATGCGCGTCAACAACTCTGCTGGTCTGGCTGGTGGAAGTAATAGCAGTGGTGGTTTCTGGTTCTATGTGCTGCCTCTCGGCTTCTTGCTGACGCAGTACACCATCACCGGATTCGATGCCTCAGCACACCTTTCGGAGGAGACTCACGGCGCATCGCAAGGTGCTGCTAAGGGAATCTGGAAGTCAATCTTCTACTCCGCAATTGGCGGCTGGATACTTCTCCTTGCCTTCCTCTACGCGGTGCAAGATCCAGAGAAGGTCACGGCTGGCGGTGGCGGCGTTGCTGTCATCTTTGCGCAAGCCCTGAGCGCAAAACTTGCTGGCGCAGTTCTTCTTATCTCCGCGATCGGCCAGTTCTTCTGCTCCACCGCCTGCATGACGAGCTGCTCACGCATGCTCTACGCATTCAGTCGCGATGGCGTGGTCCCTGGCTCGAAGAAGTGGGCGACGCTCAACAAGGGCAAGGTGCCAGCAAACGCTGTAATCGCCTCTGCCGTTGTCGCGATGATTATTACCTTGCCCGCACTTGTCGAGGTAAACATCGGAACGGCCGATGCGCCGGTCATCGTTCCTACGGCGTTCTACGCAGTAGTTTCGGTTGCAGTTATCGGTCTCTACCTTGCATTTGCCATTCCTATCTGGCTCCGTTGGCGCATGGGCGATAAGTTCGTTCAAGGTCCATGGAACCTAGGAAATAAGTGGAAGTGGATGGCACCAGTTGCCGTCGCTGAAATCGTCATCATCAGCATTTACTTCATTCTTCCAACGACCCCAATGGGTACTCCATGGGACTCAACGTTTGAATGGAAGTTCTTCAACTATGCACCACTTCTTACGGGTGGTGCGTTGATCGCACTCTGGATCGGTTGGCACCTCTCAGTGAAGAAGTGGTTTACCGGACCGAAGCGCACCATCGACGCCTAAAGCGTGATGTAAGAAAGCCCCTGTGCCATACGGCATGGGGGCTTTCTTACATTCACAGCAAATGTACTTACGCTTCACCTTTGCCACACCCCTTCCCCTCGGTACCCTGATGGCATGCGCAAAGGTTCCCTGATCGGGGTCGCCACCGCCTTGATCGCCGCCACATTCACGTCCTCGCCAATCGCTGCCGCCGAAGACTTGGTTTACTCACCCCCAATCGCGCTCTCTCCATGCGTCGCGACCGGGGCCACCACGGATTGCATTGAATCTGTTGTGGTGGTTTCAGACTCCGGAACCGAATTAAACGCGACAGCGGCCGCAGCAACTCGTGGTCAGAAGAATTACGCGGTCTGGGATGGGCGCGGGACGAAGAGTGCAGAGCTTCCCTTATCAAATTACGTCTGGGATCTTCCCGGAATCAATAACCCAGACAGTGGCTCCAAAACCTTTGTCGATGTACAAGTGGCGCGAGATACCTGGGGCTCCTCAACCATCAGTACTTTAGGTACAGATGAGCGCGCGATGGCCCCAGTGCTACGCATTCGGCTTACACCGGCATTTCTCGATACGCGGTGCGCGGTCGTCAATGGGCCCGTCAGCGCCTACACCGAGGACTTGCTCATACAAACGCCCGGAAGTTCTTCACCATCAAATATTCCGTTTCCGTGCGAAACGAATACACAGAACACCACAATTCCGCCAGAATTTATCGGCAAGGTAAAGATTTCGAATTCCACTACTTTCCTGCCACGAACTCTCGACTCGAAACTTCACGTAAAAATTACTTTCAAGGTGACCGATTTCGATGCGCTCGGTTGGATCGGTCATGCCGGGCAGGGCTCCTCTGCATCCGTGACCAAGAGTGGCGATATCTCACGCATCACCTTAGATTTGAAGGCCGTACAGATCTCTAATGGGCCCCTGGTTTACTCCGCTTCCCAAAATGCATACGTTGATCCGGAAAAGGCGCTGCAAGACTCTTGGTCCATCGACGCGTTTGCACCGCTGAACACGTTGACAACATGTTTCTCTGGAAACCTCGCCATCTTCACGAATTCTCGCACGCTTGAACTTCCCGTCTTCGATCCAGTGAGTCGTGAAGTTGAACTTGCTACAAGCGCCCCACATCTGACTTCCGCAGGCGAAGTGAACACCGGGTTCTATCAAGCAAACATTGGTGATCAAGAAGCGAAGTGCTTATGGCAAGTAGATACAGCCGCAAAACTTGCTGGCCAAGCGGTTATTTCGATTACTGATGGTGATAGCAATGAGAAGCAGACGGCAACACTATCTACGAGTCTCAAGAACAACATCCTCACAGTCTCGGGTGGTGGTTTTCACTACAGTGCGCCAAAGCTAAAGTTGAAGCTCAACTCTCCGGCAATCACAACTCCGACTGCAAAATCACCTGCATCGACCACTGCAAGTAAGCCGGTAGCCAAGGCGCCTGTGAAGACTCCAGCGAAACCAGTAGTTAAAGCGCCCGCGAAGAAGGTCGTCCCCGCGAAGAAGGCGCCCGCAAAGGTGGTGAAGAAATGAGAATTCGTTCACTTATTGTGTCCATCGCGCTGCTTTTTAATCCACTTATGGGATTCAATTCCGCACAAGCGCGCACACTTTCGCTACCTGTCATCCTCGACATGTGCAAGACAGCTTCACAAAGTAATTGCATCGATTCGGTTTATTCTGTAAGCGACACAAATGTGGAGCAGAAAGCTACGCTCGTGAGTACTCCCACATTGGGGTACACCATCATTGGTGATGGAAGTCGCCTTACTTCAGTGCAGATTCCTTCACCTCAGCCGCATCTTCGTATTCCAGGATTAGTGAATTCCGATGGCGCTGGTGTTGTTGAACTGCGCGTCTTCTTTGCGGCTGATCCATGGACATCTTTCGGTGCGGGCCAACCGCTCTCAAGCAATCCCCCGAGCCTCTCCGCAGAGATGCTCCCGGTGACAGCAAAGACAGATAAGGCAATGCCGAGTCTGCAGACCACTTGTTCTGGAAATTCAATGGGTTTCTGCGGCGGATACCCTGCGCCACTTGGCGACCAGGTCCGTATCAAACTCAATTTACGCCTCTCAAAGTGGAGCGCCAAGGCATACCAAATTGCTGGAAATGACATCGACGTAACAGGTACTTCATCGAAATCCGGAGCTACCGTCTCTGTAACCGCACGGCCTGCCAAAGGAGCGTTCAGAAGTGACTACTTCTCCGGCGGTGGCACGAACTCCGGCACAATCACCGCCACAGCAGTAACCACTGCGTGGGGCTTCTCCGCAGATCCAAATACTTCGCCTGCATGTCGAAGTGGCTTCTATGCAATCGGTGGAAGCGAAGCGGGAAGTAAGAATGGTGGAGAATTTGCGATCAAAGGAATGCCTCGTCTTGTAGGAATGCACTTCCCCACGATCACAGGTCTCGACGGAACACCGATGGCGAGCACTCTTGAATTTATCCTTCAACAGCGAGAACTTGATTGCATGTGGCCCGGCATCTCCCACACGGATCTCGTGAAGAGTCTAAAGCAAATGGTTTTAGGTGGTCCGAAAGCGATAGAACGTTCAGTGGTCGTCACAGACCTGGGAGATCGTATCCGCGTGCAACTCGGACGCTCGAATCTCCTGCCGGGAAAGAACGATGGCTTCGCTCTCGCCCTCGCCGGAGATAACGATTTATCAAATTGGGTTCTTCCTAAATAATCGCCCCCACTTCCTGAATCAACATCTGTCCTGAAATGGTCATGAGCGCAGCACCAACAGTCGCGCCTTGGAAGTCATTCACTGTGAACCGCACTCCGCCGCCAGTTGCTCCACCTGACAACACACCTTGAAATATGAATACGACCTCGCCTAACGGTGAAACTCCAGTGTGCACGGACTTCCCGTCAAACATTGCCCAGTCACTCAACACATTTACAGTGCCGGTACCTTGCACAGAAGCGCCAAAGTACTTTGAGGTCGAAGTCGTTATTCCATGAAGTATCACATTGAATTGATAAAACTTGTTCGCAGCGATCGACCCAAACGTGGAAGAAGTTGCAGAGTCAACGCCTCCAGATGAATTAAGCGTGAATGCAGTAATCGTTACTCGACCAACAGATGAAGGACCAACTGGACCTTGTACGCCCTGCGGGCCTGTGGCTCCCGTCGCGCCTGCTGTTCCAGTTTCACCTTTGAGTCCTGCCGCACCTGTCGCACCAGTGGCTCCCGCTGTTCCGGTTTCACCCTGGATCCCTTGAGGACCTGCGGGTCCTTGCGCACCAGTAGCTCCCGTTGCTCCGACACCGCCCCCTCCACTCGGACCTTGTGGACCTGTCGCACCTGTCGCACCTGTTGCACCCACGGGGCCTTGAGCACCAGGCGTACCGGCAGGACCTTGGGGGCCAGTTGGACCAGCGGGACCCACCGGACCTTGCGCACCTGCGCTTCCCGTGACATTGACACCTGGCGCGCCATCCTCACCTTTGACGCCAGCTTTTCCCGGTGCGCCTGTGGAGCCGACCGGGCCAGAGGGTCCCACAAGGGAGACCGGTAATGGCCAGCGCCCTTTAGTTTTAGGTCCAAAAAAGAGTGAGTTTCGAATGTCGATATAGAAGTCACCATCTTTGCCAAGCGAGGAAGCGGGAGTGCCGTTGCCACTCAGGACGGTGTTGATTGTTGCCGGCAGAGTCCGGCCCGCTTGGGCGGGTTGTTTGCTCTTGGTTGCCGCTGAAGATGGCGGAGCGAGCGATGAGAGTAGAAGTGCCGCGAGTGAGAATGTGCCGCATACTTTGATAAATCGAGGGAAGTTCTGCACGTTGGCCTCCTTTGGACCACTGAAAAGTGCTGTCAATTCAAGGAATGTAGAGATCACTCTCTGTTTGGCAACCCTTGTGTGGGGTCCATTTAAGGAGTAAAAGCGCGAACATAAAAAATTTCCGAACACAGGGATCTCACAAGAGAGGGGCGATTACTCACATGTGCCTCTCAGGTAGAACGCACGTGCGCTTCAGGGAAGAGGAGTTATGTACTCCTCACCAGGGGCGAACGCACCAGGCGAGGTTCAGGGCCTCAACGGGTAAGGAGCAAGACAATGGAACGCAACACGAAACTTAAGATCGCGGCAGCCGGAACCGGCGTCGTATTGATCATCGGCGGCGCAGGAATTGCCTCCGCAGATCCTTCAAATACCAAGGGTTCGAACCCTTTCTCGCGAGCGCTCTCATCGCTCGTTGGTAAGGGCACGATCACACAGAACCAAGCGGATGAGATCACTAAGGCACTTGATGCAGACCGCACCGCGCAGGCCGCGGCTCGTGCTGCTGCACAAACAGCTCGCGAGAATCTTGTAGCAACTACATTGGGAATCGACACGGCAACAATCAAGTCCCGCATGGCAGCTGGCGAGACTCTCGCTGCAATCGCGGGAACGAAGAGTGATGCACTCATCGCAGCTCTCGTGAAGTTAGAGACAACTGAAATCGATGCGCGTGTTACGGCTGGCACTCTCACCGCTGCACAGGCCACTACTGAAAAGGCTGCGCTACAAGCTCGGATCACTGCCGAGATCAATAACGCACGCGGATTGATGGGCGGCCGTCCATCAATCGGTGGCGGATTCGGTGGCGGCATGATGGGCGATAACGATGGCGATCACGGCATGATGGGCGGCCCTCGTGGCGGCGGCATGATGGGCGTCCCACCACAACATCAGGCAACCGTTGCCAAGGTGATTGGTCTCGATTGGAGCGCGATTCAAACACGCCTCGCAGCCGGTGAGACCCTTGCGAAGATTGCTGGCACCAAGACCGATGCTCTCATCGCAGCGCTCGTCGCCGAAGAGAATGCGGAGATCGATGCGCGCGTTACTGCAGGTCAAATGACCGCGGCTGACGCAACAACCGCAAAGGCCAATGTGCAAGCTCGCGAAACCGCAATTGTTAACGGAACTGCTCCTGTCGGTGGACCCGGACTCGGTGGACCCGGACTCGGTGG
>RGER01000078.1 GCA_009917815.1 Actinomycetota bacterium | reverse complement strand
AGCCCACTTCCGCTCTTGAAACACGGGCTAGCGCTCTGCATTTCGCGATCATCGAGCGTGCGCAGACTCCAAGTCGTGGGCGCTGCATTTGCTTTGTTTCCCGCATAGTCGAGCCAGAGTTTTAATTCGTTGATTGAATCGGACCCGTAAGGGAAAGGCTCTGCGGTCGCATTCCTACTCACGATCGGACCCGTTGCGTGATCCGCGTTCGCAGTCCCCCACTTGCCCGCTGAAAGCCCGCCCACTTCTGCGTAAGCGGTTTGCAGAGTCTGCGGAAGTTTTGTGTATAAATCTCCTGCTGCAAATACAGGTACCCGTAGTGGTGCAGCTGCAATAGTGACTTTCTGTCCACCAGATGCAATCGGTTCCAAAGTGATATCTGGATTGGCTAGGCGCCCATGGATCCATCCGTTGATTTCATGCGAAAGCCGAACCGTCAGTTTCAAGGTTATGGAGGTATCAAGAGGATCGCGCAGCAGACAATGGCCTTGCGCGTCATAAGCAATTAAACAGGTAGGGGCTCCTGCGGTATCGATCTTTCCAAGGAGGTTTCCACATTGCACTATCGGCACCTGTCCAACCACCACTCCTGGACTCTTAGCGCCTTTGGCATCAATGCTCTGTTGTTCACAGGCGAGGCCGTACTTTCCAAAACCACGTGTGGCATCCGCGCCGGAAGCGAAATTCGTTTTCTCGATCGCATAAATATTTGTAAAGAATGCTGATGGAGGTGTGGGGTTCTTTGCGCTGGTTCTACCGTTGAGACCCACGCTGATGAGGTAGTCGCTCCCCTTAGAGTGCGCAGCTGCAGGAATGCTCCAGATACTTGGCTCACTGGGAACCGGAATCAATAATGAGGAATCACCTTGAAACGCATCAAGATGATCTGGGTAGAGGGTCTCTTTATAAGTGCCCTCCCCCAGTAGCGAACCATCACGATAGGCAGAGATGCCAACGATGCAATCCGTATTCGCCGCCGAAACGCATGGTGGAAGAATGGCGAAGTAGTTGTACTCCTTCGCGCCCGCACAGTTGGTGGCGCTCGTAGACGAACAGACAAAGTCTCCGACTGGAGTGTCTATGTGTGCGGTCAGTAGCGAAAACATATCTACCTTGGTCCCTCGGTTGAGGGCGTCATTAATAACGATCCCCTGGTAGCCCAGATCACCCGTGGCCGTGTGGGACCACTGCTCGTCAGGCAACCCGGCGGCAGCCACCGACGAGAGCGCGGTCACCCCGAACGTCACAACACCGACGACAACCAACGTGAAATGTGACGCCCTTCGGATCATGAGTCTCCCATCAGGAACAATCGACTTGTCGCGCACAGCATAACTGCACTTCAGCTAAATTGCCTGAGAGCGTCACTCTTACTGAGATGCTACGAAAGCCCAAACGTCGAGGAGCGCTAGGGCCAGAATCGCACCGAAGCCGGCCTTCTTTGGAGATGCGAAGAGCACGGCACAGGCAATCATCGCAGCTGCAATTAAAGGTATGCGGAATGGTCGTATATAGAGGGAGAGAAGTATGGCAACCGCTACAAGAGCACTACCAGCCACTCGAATGCTCTTTAAACTGCCCAGGCGCTGCGGCAAACCAAGAATGCCAATCTCATTGTCCTGCTCCATATCTTTCAAAACATTTGCAAAATGTGCCGCGACTCCCAGCAGCGCTCCCGAAATTACTACCCACCAAGGTGGCGTGCGCTCCGCTCCGATAAAGATAGAACTTACAAGTGCCGCAAAGGCAATAGCGTAAGGAAGTGGCGAAGTGATGCGACTCTTGAAGTAAAAGTTATAGGCAATCCCACACCCCACACCAAGAAGGTGTGTGAGGCCGCCCCAGAGGCCGAGTGGACCAAGGATGGAAAGGAGTATGCAGAGCGGGAGTGCAAAAGTGATCGCTCTCTTTAACTCCCCCTCGCTCACAGCGCCATTTACCAAAGGTTTGGTAATGCGCTGCTGCGCTCGATCACTTTCGACGTCAATGAGGTCATTGCTCCATCCAATGGTGATCTGCCCGCAAAATACCGCGGCGGCTACGACGAGAGCTTGGAAAGTATTGAAGAACGAGATACTCAATAAGAATCCAACCGCTGTGACTACCAATGTCGGTGCAAGGTGTGCACTCTTGAGGAATCTCATCGTGAAATAAGGACCTAGTGGCCAGAATCAAGCGGGTGAGGGATCAACCCTTCATGATGGTGAATCACGCTCCATCTACCATTTTCACGCCGCAATAAATCTGTAATGCGGACCGAACCCGTCATTGCCCCAGGCTCTTGATACTCGAAATCAAGGTAGTAACAAGCGAGCGCTAAATCGCTCCAGACCTCAGTCCGAACGAAGCGAGCATTCCACGTTAATGGACCCCGCGCTTGTGACTGCGCCCTGTCTGCCTCATGAAATTCACGTCGGGCTTCTCTGCCCACAATGAACTCCGGAGTGAACACATCCCACACAGTGCAATCTTCAGCAAGCATATCTTCAAGTCCGTGAATATCACCTGATTGAAAGCTCTCAAAAATGCTTCTTATCGCTCGCTCGATATCCTCTTGCTCAGTCACGTCCTCCCACATCCCTCTCTCGAATTTTTGACGGTGTATTCAAAACTTCCGGATCGTCTTTGACTGATTATCCCTGAGGATGGAACGAGACATAACTTGCCGGTTTACCACAGAGAGAAAGGGGAACCTCCAAATTCATTGTCCGAACCTCACCCACGGGCCACGGAGATCGCCAAATTGTCCCTGAAGAATTAAGTTTCTGATACGCATCAACAACGCCTCCCACGGTAACCACCAAAGTGTTAGAGTTGATGTCAGTCACCGGGCCAGAGTTCACCCAATTAGCGGCGAGTGGGATATATAGGTATTTAAGATCTAAGGACGCCAACTCCCCTGGCTTCAATTTGGAGATCTGAGATTCATCAAACTTTCCCCAACTCGTAGAGATGAGGGAAAATGTGAATACATTTGCTGGATAAGGTGAGTAAGTTGACACGACCAACGGAAGGGAGCCCAAGAAATTTGGGGTGCAAGATGCAATTGCCTGATCGACTTTCACTCTCGCGGCGGAGTCTAGCTCTGCTGTTGATTTTCTAGTGAGAGTGAAGGTGTACTTCGCCGTCGAGATCTCCTTGTTAGGAGCGGTCGGTACATATACTTCAAGAGTGTGCGTTCCTGAACTCAGCATGCTCGTACTAAGCGTGCCGGAGAAATCATTTGAATTGTTGTAAAGGACATTGCACGGAAAGGTCTTTTCGTTTCCGTCGATACGAAAGCAGAGCGATCCGAATGAGCGAGCATTTGGATTGATGAAATCTGTTCCACCAGTCATAGCTGAGACCCCAAGAGCATTTCCTGAGTAAGTGATCTGGTCCTCGTCATGAGAGAACTTTGCAGTAAAGCGGGGAGTCATAAAGTGTTGAACGTCGTATCCACTCATGAAAACCATCAAGGTGCGACCATCGCTTAGCGTCGAAAGGTAGAAGAAACCTACCCCGGCAATATTTGGAGAGATCTTCTTATCGACGTCAAAAACGAACGGAACCTTTGCATCACAGAGATGTGTCGTAAGGGTCGCAGCCGGAATGTACTGAATCTTCTTATAGTCAGTTGCTAGAGGAGTCGTGTCATATCGGACCACCTTGGCCGGCACGTCGAAGTACTTCATGTCGGAAGAAGCCCCGCCGATTTCTGAATCCTTCTGGAAGAAGTCATTTTCCACTGGAGTGGACAGGTAATTCTTCTTCCAGGATGTGGATGCAGTGAACGCCATGACGATGCGCGCGTTGCTGACGCCAATGCTTCCGCTGCCTCTATTGATACAGGTGACCGTCATGCCACTCGCGTAATCAGCCGTCTCGTGAAATGGCATGGCATTGGAACCACTCATAGATTGAGAATTGCTCCACGCGGACGGCATACAGCTCGCTGCAGTACAGGCATCTTTCGCGGGCGTCGCCGGTGTACTGCTTTGTGCGGAAGGGTCAGGGGGCGCCACATAATCAGGCGGTAGCGTCACTCCGGAACCCGTGCAAGATGCGTTGTAATTATCGAATTCCTGCTTAATTAGGCTCGCCTGCAAGCTCACGCTTTGGAGATCCTTCAGATAATTTTGGATGTCAAGATTATACTTTGCCGCCTCTGACAATTTCCCCCACGAAATAGCATTACTTGCTTTGATGCGCGCAGCATACATTCCTTCAATATCAATCTTTCGCAAGTCTTGTTGATACTGATACTGAGATGCTAATGAAGAGAGCGTGCTCCTAATCGAACTTGAACAAGCGCTCTTCTTCGTACTTGAGGTGCTCGTCGAGTTATATAGACAGGTTTTCGTGATGGCATCCTGTTTGGCACGCACCGCGGTCATCTGACGGTTATAGGAGTCGATACTTCCCTGTGCGCTTTCCATATCTAACTTAGCGAGCGCCGCTGAAGACGCGTTTCCGGTTGCTGATGCATTTTCGTATTTGATTTTTGCTTGTGAAAGTTTGGTTTCATAAAGCTTGCGAAGATCAGCGAGCGAATAGTACTGGCGCGAATAGTTTGTGATCTGAGCCTTCTGTGTGGCCGTGCAGGGTTTTAGTTTCGCCGCGAATGAGGTGGATGGAGACACAAAGGCAAGAATTAGCAGCGAAATAGCGATTGGCCCCGCAAGTCTCTTCGCTTTCGCCATGCGATAATTATGCCTCAAAGGACCGGATTTAGCGCCACCCCGCTATGCTGAAAGAACCATGGCACTCCTCTTTGGTCTCGGTACTGCGGTGATGTTCGCTTGCAGCACCTTGATGTCCTCGCGGTCTATCCGAATGATTGGAAATTTCTCTGTCATCGGATGGATGATGCTCTTTGGAACCATCGTGACGATTCCATTTCTGTACGCAAGTGGATGGCCAGATATTTCTCCGAAAAACATCGCTGTACTGGCCTTTGCGGGCGTTGGAAATGTTGCGGGGCTACTCCTCAGTTTCCGCGCCCTGCAAATTGGAAAAGTTGGTCTCGTCGCGCCAATTGTCTCTACAGAGGGGGCCTTAGCCGCCGTCATGTCGACTCTTTCCGGAGAATCTCTCAAGCTTTCGGTTATTTTCGCCCTGATTGTGGTGGTTGCCGGTGTTGTTATCGCCGCCATCGCGCCCGACCCTGCCCCTATTGCCCACGAGAACGCTCCTAAAGCGGTCCTTCTCAGTACGTGTGCATCTCTCTGTTACGCCTCTACTCTTTTTGCCACCGGCGGTTTAAGTGGAGAGATACCAACTGCGTGGCTCTCTCTTCCACCTCGGCTTGCAGGAGTTCTTTTCATAACCCTCCCTCTGGCGTTCTCCAAAAAACTACGTATCTCACGATCGGCACTGCCACTAGTTATCGGCTCCGGAATCACTGAAGTGACAGGATTTACCTGTTTTGCCATTGGAGCAGGTTCTTCAATTGCTATTACCTCTGTTATCGCGTCTCAATTCGCACCTATCGCAGCACTTTTGGCATTCATACTGTTCAAAGAGAGACTCGGACGATTACAGATCGGTGGAATTGCACTCATCATTGTGGGCGTTGCCGCTCTGACTGTAATCACTAGTTAATACATTCATTAGCTAATACTTTCACTCGCGCGTGAGTAGCCTTTTCAGACCCAGATCGACTAACCTCTCTCCATGTTCGATCTCACCAGCAAGCGTTTTCTCGTTACCGGCACCGGTTCAAAGAATGGAATTGGGTTTGCCTCTGCGCGCGCTTTGCAATCGCTCGGAGCACAGGTGTTCATCACCTCTCTCTCAGATCGCGTCAATGAGCGAGCGACCGAATTAAATTGCCCAGGCGCCACCGGTGACCTCACCGACGAGAATGCCGTCCAAGAGCTAATCGCGCTAGCAGTCAAAGAACTCGGTGGCCTGGATGGGGTCGTCAATAACGCAGGCATGACGAGCATCGTTGACTCATCACACGGCGAATTTGCGTCAATTGACGACACTTCGCTTTCCACTTGGCGCAAATCTTTCGCCCGAAATCTCGATTCAGCTTTTCTCGTCACCAAAGCCGCACTCCCGCACATTCGAAAGAATCCGTGGGGTCGAGTTGTGATGGTCTCCAGCGCCACTGGGCCACTCATGGCGATTCGCAATGATGTTGCGTACGCGTCCGCCAAGGCAGCAATGATCGGTTTGGTGCGCGGATTAGCGTTAGACGAAGCGCCGAACGCCATCACGGTAAATGCCATCGCGCCAGGGTGGGTGGCAACGGAATCGCAGACACCTTCAGAGGCATTGCATAGTGCAGCAACACCGCTGGGTCGCGCTGGCACTCCCGACGAGATGGCAAGTGCGGTGGCCTGGCTCTGCACTCCAGGAGCGGCATATGTAACCGGGCAAATGATTGTTATCGATGGCGCGAATTCGCTCCCTGAGCAGAGGTTTTTGCCACCTACAAATTAACGATTACATCCAAAGTTAACGTAGCGCCACGGGAGCCTTCATTTCCTACAAGCGACCACTTCCCTGCGGTGAGAATGTCAAAAGTTTGACTTCCAATTCCATGCACCCCACCGTTAAGGCCCACACCGTTATCTTCCAACACGACGGTCACTCTCATTCCATCATGTGCCACCAGAATTCTCAGTGAAGTCGCTTTGCCATGCCTGAATGAATTTGTAATTCCTTCTTCGACTGCCTGCGCTATTCCTTCGACTGGCGCGCCCACGAAATCCTCTCCAGTGAAACCCAGTTCAATAGAGAGGAAGTCTCGCCACCTCGCGACAACTTCTGTAACACCAATCCGTAACGACAGGTTCGAGACGTCTCCATCATGTGGCGGTTTATTGAGCACATCTAAGGCGGCCGCGATAGCGCTATCCACCCGCGCTTGATCGCCAGAGCCTGTGGCAGAGTTCATCACGGCTGCGAGTGTGAGCAGTTGAGATTGAATTCCTCCATGTACATATTGCGCTAATTCACGGCTCAGCAGAGAACGTTGATGCGCATTTGAAATGGACTCGAGTCTTGCAGCATCGATCGACTCCCGCAATTCTCGGTTGAGATCGTCCTGGGCGGCGAGAGCCACTCGGATAACCGAAGCCACAATGGTAACGATCGGAATCCAAAAAAGGATATTAACGGCTGAGGTACGTGTCTCAACCCAATCCGTGGGCGAGATCGCAGCCACGATGATCGCTTCAACGGATGCAACGGCGGCGATCAGGGCTCCTGCCACTCGGCCGCGAAAACGCGTGAAACGATTTTGCAACTTACTAGCTCCGCTAAGTGCCATGAAAGTGCTGACGCCCACGATCAATAC
>RGER01000077.1 GCA_009917815.1 Actinomycetota bacterium | reverse complement strand
TATCAGAGCGCAAGATTGGGAGCTCAATCTACGACTCAGAGAACGTGGTGGGTCGATCTGGTTTTCACCAGATTTGAAAGTTGCCTACCGCCCCCGATCTTCGCTGCGCACCTTGGCCAAGCAGTACTTTGAATATGGCAGATGGCGTCGCGTGGTGATTCGGAAAAACAGAACGACTCTGAACGCGCGTTATCTCGCTCCACCGGTCGCACTCTTCGGATCGCTTCTTGGTCTGATTTCTGGATTCTTCTATCCGTGGGCATTCGCGCTCCCTGCGGGCTACCTCTCCTTTGTGCTGCTGGCATCGTTCGCGATTGCGAAATCGGCGGCGAATACATCAGGGGGGTTTCGTGCCACACTCTTCCTTCCGGTGGTACTGGTAACGATGCAGATGGCTTGGGGATTGGGATTTCTTACCTCACCCGCCTCGTTAGTGCCACATGGCGCTCCACCTTCGTGGGATGATCGCCAACGTGAGTAGCGATCTGAGTAGCGGTGCGAGTAGTGAATCGGGGGCTTTGGTCTCGAAGATTCAGATCTTTGAACCGCATAAGGCATCGCTACCTGCCATGGGGCCATACATTCGTGAGTTCTGGCGCCGCCGGCGCTTTGCATTCGAGTTGGCGCGCTTCACAGATAAAGCCGAACACCTCAATTCGCCCTTGGGTTCTGTGTGGCTCGTTCTCAACCCTTTGCTCTTAGCCCTCATCTACTTCTTGCTCGTTACCATCATTGGTGGGCGCGGTAGCGCTGGTTCAAGCCGCTTTGATGTGCTCGCTCATATTTTGGTGGGCCTCTTCACTTGGTACTTTGCCCAAAATTGCATGACCTTTGGTGGAGCATCAGTCACCGCCGGCGGAAAACTCATTCTTAATCAAGCTTTCCCACGTGCGCTACTTCCGCTCTCTTCGCTCATCGGCGCCTTTCAAAAGTTCATGCCCACTTTGCCGGTCTACCTCATCATCTATTTAGTTGGCGGCGCACTTGATTCCAAGAGCAAACTTCCCGGATTGAATTGGCACTTACTCTGGGTTCCAGTGATGGTCGCGCTAGTCGCGATCAGTGGTTTCGGTTTGGCGTTGCTCTTCGCCACCATGAATGTGTACTTCCGCGATACATCTAAGTTGATGACTTATGGCGCACGTATGTGGCTCTATCTCAGCCCCGTACTGTGGATGCCAGAGATGATTCACGGTTGGCATCGGATTCTCATATGGGCTAACCCACTCGGGCCCATTTTGGCGATAACAAATACAGTCTGGATCAAGGGGGAGAATCCCTCGTGGACACTTTGGCTTGGAGCTACAGGTTGGGCTTTCGGTCTGCTCTTCATAGGTGGATATTTCTTCGTGTCGAGGGAGCGTGACTTTGCAGTACGCATCTAAAGCTGAGATGCCCGAGGGCCTCGCTGTTCGCATCGAAGAACTTTCGTTGCGCTACAAAATCAATGTCGAATCAAAGATGACTTTGAAGAACGCCATCATGCGTGCAGGGAGAGGTGAAAAGCGACGAGTCCGCACTATCGAAGCGGTGAAGAATCTTTCCCTAGACATTCCGCATGGCACCGTGATGGGGGTCGTAGGTGCAAATGGCGCAGGAAAATCCACGTTGATGCGCGCCATCGCTGGAATTCTGCCACCCACCGAGGGCCGCATTATTGTGAATGGAAAAGTGAGCACGTTGCTCGCTTTGGGGGTTGGTTTCAACGGCACTCTTTCGGGTCGCGACAACATTATCTTGGGTGGCTTAGCTGCTGGATTAGAGCGCGAAGAACTTGAAGAGCGCTTTGACGATATCGCAAGTTTCGCTGATCTTCCCAATGGTTTTATCGATATGCCCATGCGCACTTACTCTGCCGGAATGTATGGTCGGTTGGCTTTCTCTGTTGCCGTCAATATGACGCCAGATATTTTGCTCATTGATGAGGCGCTCTCGACCGGAGATGCGGCATTTAAAGAAAAGTCATTTGAGAAAATGCGCCAGCTTTGTCTAGAAGCGCGCACCATCATTATCGTTTCTCATGCATTGGGAACGCTCAATGAGTTATGCGATAAGGCCCTCTGGATGCATCAAGGTAACGCGTTGGCATTTGGCGACGCAACAAAGGTCACAGATCAGTATCTTGAGTTCCTCAATGTAGGGAAAGTGCCTTCGGCGTTAGAAGATTTCTAATGAAAATTGATGTTTCAATAATATCGTCCGGGCACCACGTTGCTGATGCGCGGCTCCATCGTCTGGCTGCGGCTCTCCACCGCGCTGGACTTTCAGTCGAAGTGATTGCACGCGGAGAGAGATTCGAAGCTCCGCCAGATGCCAGGTTTAGAGCGGCGTTTGGAGATACTGGAATGTTTTCACGTGTGATCCGGGCGCTGTCTTTACCTTTCATGGCACGAGGTGAAGTCATTATCGCGATCGACCCGGATCTCTCCCTACCGTTGCTGATCGCTGGAAATGTACGACAGCGAAAAGTGGTGTGTGACGTTCATGAAGATTACGTATCGCTTCTACGCGATCGAAATTGGGCGAAAGGTCTCGTGGGATTAATCGCTCGTAAAATCGCGCGCGATGCCACCAAGATCGCGGCTGAGGCTGATCTCACCATAGTTGCCGATGAACATGTGCCGCCGCTGAATGCTAAGAACCGCATTGTGGTGCGAAACCTTCCAGATTTCACGATCATTCATCCGACGGAATCTTTTGATGAATCTCCGCGAGCGGTCTACATCGGAGATGTGCGTAAATCGCGTGGTTTGCACTCAATGCTGGCCGCGATGGAAAGTGCGCCGCACTGGCGCCTCGATGTAGTGGGTCCGGTGGCACCAGTTGATCAGATATATGTGGATCAGTGGCTGGCTTCCAGTCCGGCAAGGGAGCGCGTTCACTTCTATGGACGGTGTGCACCCGTTGAGAGTTGGCGGATTGCTCGCGGTGCCTGGGTGGGGTTATCGATTCTTGATTCCACGCCCGCCTTCCTCGAGGCCGTCCCGAGCAAGATCTATGAGTATGCCGCCGCAGGTCTGGCCATCATCTCCTCGCCTCTGCCCAGGGTGGTCGCCCTGTTGGAAGGTGGTGGCGCCTTTGCTAGCACTCCGGGTGAGATCGCTTCGGCTCTCGAATGGTGGAGCACGCACCCTGAGGAGTGGAGAAGCGCCCGGACGTCGAGTTCACAAATTGTCGAAAGTGGCGATCCTTACTCGCCTTTTGCGGAGCGTATCCGCGCCCTTCTTCGCCCCCGCAGGTAGGCTCACCTACGTGACCGCCGCCCGAATTCACCCATCCGCTGACGTGGATTCCGATATCACCCTCGGCGACGGGGTGGCGATCTGGCATCTGGCCCAAGTGCGTTCCGGAGCCGTTCTGGGGGAGAACTGCATTGTCGGGCGAGGTGCCTACGTGGGCCCCGGCGTCGAAATCGGTGCTAATTCCAAAATTCAAAATTACGCCTTGGTCTACGAGCCTGCGCGATTAGGCGCGGGGGTCTTTATTGGTCCCGCAGTGGTGCTCACGAACGATCACTTCCCGCGCGCGGTAAATCCTGACGGAACCTTAAAGAGTGGACATGACTGGGAGTTGGTCGGTGTCACGATCGAAGAAGGCGCTTCGATTGGAGCGCGCGCTGTGTGCATTGCACCTCTCACGATCGGCAAGTGGGCGATGGTGGCAGCAGGTGCAACGGTAACGCGCGATGTTCCTGATTACGCACTAGTTGCTGGCGCTCCTGCCAAGAGAATCAAGTGGGTAGGGCGTGCGGGGGTCCCGCTTGAATCCGATGGCGCACATATCTGGGTCTGTCCGCTTACGGGTGAGAAGTATGAACAAAAGGGTGAACGATTGGTTCACTCTCAAGATATGAAACACGAGGAGAAGTAATGATTCCAGCAGCTAAACCAATCATCGGTGACGACGAGCGCGCGGCCGTAGATCGCGTACTCCGCTCTGGCATGCTGGCTCAAGGTCCAGAAGTTGCTGCGTTTGAAGAAGAATTCTCCGCGCACGTCGGCGGTCGTCACTGTGTGGCGATGAATTCGGGCACTTCTGCCCTCCACTTAGGATTTATTGCCGCTGGAATCGAGCGCGGCGATGAGGTTATTGTTCCGTCGTTCTCCTTTGCCGCTACCGCAAACTCGGTAGTGCTTGCGGGTGGTGTTCCAGTATTTGCCGACATCGATCCCCAGACTTTCAATATTGATCCTGATCATGCTGAATCGCTGATCACAAAGAAGACCAAAGCGATCATGCCGGTGCATCTCTACGGCCATATTGCAGCGATGGATCGCTTCGCGGAAATTTCTTCAAAGCATGGCGTTCAGATCATCGAGGATGCGGCGCAGGGTCACCTTGCCTCGATGAATGGTCGAAATGCAGGCGAATTCGGTACCGTCGCTTCTTTCTCCTTCTATCCCACCAAAAATATGACGGCTGGGGAAGGCGGCATGGTGGTCACGGAAGATGCTGAAATCGCTCGCACTCTTCGCCTACTACGCAACCAAGGTCAAGAGATTCGTTACCAAAATGAAGTCATTGGTTTTAATACCCGCATGACTGATATTCATGCTGCAATGGGTCGCGTGCAACTTGGGAAACTTCCAGGATGGACCAAGACTCGACAAGAGAACGCGGCTTACTTGGATGCACACCTCAAAGGTGTGGTCACGCCCTTCCTTGCGCCGGGCACTACACACTCTTATCACCAATACACGATCCGTATCCCTGGCGGCTCATCGGAAAAACGCGATGCCTTCATGGCTGGCATTACGGAACGGGGAGTGGGTTGTGGCGTCTACTATCCGACACCCATTCATCGCCTACCATCTTTCAAGATGGAGCTCACGCTTCCACAAACTGATCTCGTCGTTAAAGAGTGTGTTTCCCTTCCAGTTCATCCATCACTTTCAAAGGCCGATCTCGACACGATTGTTTCAGTCGTGAACGAAGTCGCTGCGAGCCTCTAGGGAATTCGGATGAGCCAACCAAAGTTACGTGCCGGCCTTGTAGGACTCGGCATGATGGGTCGCCACCATGCCCGCATCCTTAGCTCTCTTGATGGAGTCGAGCTAGTTGCAGTCGTAGATCCAGGTGGGGACGTGCACGGTGTGGCACAAGGGCGCGATGTACTCAATACGGTGGGTGAACTTATTGAGCGCGGTGTGGATTATGCGATGGTGGCGGCACCTACCGCATTTCATGATGAAATCGGTTTAGAACTGGCGGCCGCCGGAATTCACGCCATGATCGAAAAACCACTCGCCGTAGATACTCCTTCTGCGAAGAAACTAACGGAGGCATTCAAGAATTTGGTGGGCGCAGTCGGGCATATCGAACGATATAACCCGGCGCTACAGCAATTACGTCAACGTCTAGAAAATGGCGAACTGGGTGACGTCTATCAAATCACCACTCGTCGTCAGGGGCCTTTCCCAGCGCGGATCGCTGATGTGGGTGTAGTGAAAGATCTCGCAACGCACGATATCGATCTCACAGCTTGGGTTGCGAGGTCTCCATTTACTTCAGTCTCTGCCCGAGTTGGACACAAGTCAGGCCGAGCACACGAAGATCTCGTTGCCGCAGTCGGCCAACTTGCTAATGGCACGATCACTAATCACTTGGTGAATTGGCTCTCACCATTTAAGGAGCGGCTCACGGTAGTGACAGGAGAGCGTGGTGCTTTCGTGGCTGACACGCTTACCGCCGACCTCACTTTTCATGCCAACGCATCCGTAGCCACCGAATGGGAAGCTGTCGCGGCATTTCGCGGAGTGAGCGAAGGCGATCTCATTCGTTATGCCTTTGCTAAGCCAGAACCGCTTCGCATGGAGCATGAGGCGTTCCGGGATGCAGTACTTGGCTTGCCCGGCGCCATCGATCGCATTGTCACTATGGAGCAAGGTTTAGCGACAGTAGCAGTGGCAGAAGCAATGATTGAAAGTGCTCGCGACGGACGCGTTATCCTCCTTTAAGAAGTGCTGAACAGAAGAGAGAAACTGAGATGAAGATCGCTGTTGTTGCCCTCGGCAAGATTGGCTTACCGCTTGCGGTGCAATTTGCAGACAAGGGCCACGAAGTAATTGGTTGCGATGTCAATGCGCACGCAGTTGATCTTATTAACAAGGGAATAGAACCTTTCCCGGGCGAGGCCCATCTCGCCGAGAAATTAGCGGAGCTAGTTCCTGCCGGAAAATTACGTGCCACAACGGAGACCACTTTGGCAGTCGCTGAATGCGAAGCAGTCGTCGTCGTGGTTCCACTCTTCGTTGACAACGATGGCGTTCCAGATTTTGGTTGGATGGATGCGGCTACCGAAGCGATCGCCAAAGGGCTCAAGCCAGGCACTCTCGTCTCGTATGAAACCACCTTGCCTGTAGGAACAACACGAACCCGATTCGGCCCGATGATTGAAAGGATCTCTGGGTTAGTTCCCGGTAAAGATTTCCATCTCGTTTTCTCGCCTGAGCGCGTTCTTACCGGCCGAGTTTTCGCCGATCTGCGCCGCTACCCGAAATTGGTCGGCGGTATCGACCCCGCAAGTGGTCAGCGTGGCGTGGAATTCTACGAAGCGGTACTCGACTTCGATGTGCGCGAAGACTTGCAACGGGCAAACGGTGTCTGGGACCTTGGATCGGCTGAAGCCAGCGAGATGGCCAAACTTGCGGAGACCACATATCGCGATGTGAATATCGGATTAGCCAACCAGTTTGCGCGCTTTGCCGAGACCGCCGGAATCGATATTTACCAGGTAATCGCTGCTTCCAATTCGCAACCGTATAGCCATATTCATCAACCCGGTATTGCCGTGGGCGGGCACTGCATTCCGATCTACCCGCGCTTTT
The DNA here is from genome assembly GCA_009917815.1 of Actinomycetota bacterium. Classification (GTDB taxonomy): domain Bacteria; phylum Actinomycetota; class Actinomycetes; order Nanopelagicales; family Nanopelagicaceae. Next base: position 583 of record RGER01000077.1, on the reverse strand, counting down.
ATCTATGGAATGATCCGGCCGCAACTGTGGTGCGAGCAGCGCGAGAAGCAAATGCCGGAATGCCCGTGCACGCAGTGTCGTTACTCTCGGCCGATCTGGGAGATCTTCAAGGCAAAAAAGTTGCCGTGCTCGGCATCTCATATCGCGGCGGAGTTAAGGAGAGTGCTTTCTCTGGAGTCTTCCCCACGGTGGCAGAACTTACTCGACTGGGGGCAATCGTCACTGTTCATGACCCGATGTATACCAATGACGAGATTGTGATGCTTAAATTTACGCCACATCAACTGGGTAGTCAGGTCGATGGAGTTGTCACCCAGGCTGATCATGCTGAGTATCGATCGCTATCGGCAAAAGATTTTCCTGGAGTGAGCGCAATCGTTGATGGGCGGCAGATTTTTGATCAGTCGGCATTCCCTGGAGTTGCGTATCGCGTGATTGGTAAAGCTCAATAAGCATGCGCCCCTGGCGGCGGGTGGAAATCTCTTCCGCTCTCAGTATCATGCTTGCAATTTCCCTGCTTGCACCCATGGCGAGCGCCGAAGGTGCCCCGCAGACTTTTACCTTTACAGGTGCCGGGTATGGC
>RGER01000076.1 GCA_009917815.1 Actinomycetota bacterium | reverse complement strand
TCTGGGATCGGTGTTGCCGGAGCGGTGCCGGCGGGCGCGCTGCTCGTCCTTGAAGTCTCCGGCAGTGAATCTCTTTCGGGGTTAGCACAGACCTTCAGCGTGCTGGGTGCGGCTTTGATGGCGATTCCGCTCGCCTCGCTCACCGCGCGCGGAGGAAGGCGGTTAGCGCTCTCCACCGGTTATGTGGTCGGTGCGATGGGGGCGACAAGCGCAGTCCTGGGTGGGAGTTTCCGGATCCTGCCCCTCCTCCTCCTCGGCACAATGATGGTGGGTGCTGCCTCCGCGGCTGGATATCAAACACGTTTTGCGGCCGTCGACCTTTCTAGCGATGAGCATCGCGCTCGGGATCTTTCGATGGTGGTCTGGGCAGGTACGGTCGGGGCAGTCGCTGGTCCTAATCTGCTCGATTTCTCGGGCTCAATCGCCACTTCACTTGGAATGCGCGAATTGGTGGGTCCTTATCTTTTCGCCGGTGCCATGCTGCTGGTCGGAGCAGTCGTCATCTGGAGTCGCCTCCGTCCAGATCCGTACCTCTACTCGCGGCGCGAGGCCAATGATCCAGTAAAGCGTGAACGCGGAACAACGAAGCGAGCTTTTGCAACCATCCGCGCCTCACGTCCCGCGACGATCGCGCTGGCAGCCATCGTGGTGGGACATATCGCAATGGTGAGCATCATGGTGATGACCCCAGTTCATATGCGACATGTTGATGTATCTCTCAAGGTGATTGGCTTAGTGATTAGCGTCCATATTTTGGGAATGTATGCACTTTCACCGGTAATGGGTTGGCTCTCTGATCGTTATGGACGCTATTCAGTCATTCGCCTCGGCGTAGTGCTCCTCTTGCTCTCCGCGTTAGTGGCGGGCACTGCCGCGGCGGACGACGCGATTTCACTCGGTATCGGACTTTTTTTACTTGGTTTGGGTTGGTCGGCGACGATCGTTGCAGGATCGACGCTGCTCGCTGAATCTTTAGAGGCAAGTGACCGTCCGGCGGCGCAAGGCGCATCGGATTTGATGATGAATGGCGCAGGCGCCCTCGGCGGCGTGGTGGCGGGCATCATCATTGCGGTGGCAAGTTATGGCGTGCTCTGCGCCGTAGCGGCGATACCGATTCTCTTGCTTGGGGTAGCCACAGTGAGGCGTGCGAAGTAAGAAGTTAGGCAGCAAGATCATCGGGTGGCGCTCCACTTGAACCAGTGAAAGTACGCGCGGGCACGTGATAGCGATGCCCACTCGGCGCAGTCCAGGTGCATGATCCATCTTCGTTACTCGACAAAGACCATCCATCATGAGTCTTAAGTCGATGGTGTCTGCGACAGAGCAACCCAAGATTTGATCGGTTCGTCTCACCTCCATCGCTCCATGCCACAGCATGGTCGAGGTCGCTTCGACTGGGTGGTTGTGCGCAACCCGGGAAGCGACAGCTTCCATCACGTGCGATGATCAGCGCTCGCAGAGCGGCGCTCGGCGTATAACTGCTCCGTCCGATATCTATGAGACTTCCGTTCGTGGGATCGGTAATAAATCGACGCCACTTTCCGCTCATGGCTAACTCACGTGCGACCGAAGCGGGGATAGCGCCGTATCCGCGCAACTCACCCGGCGTATCTGCCAACCCGAGCAAGGAGGGGAGATCAATAGTGACGTTGATATCCACATCACTTCGATGCAGTCGAGATGCAAGATTCTCCGCACCCGCACCCGCACCCGCACCCGCACCCGCACCTGGAATCACTGCTGGGGAGATCACTGCATGCGCCGACTCCTCGACGAGTAAGACGAAGGCATCAGCGCGCCTACTCTCCAAGAGATCTCGCCTCCGCATGAAGCGTTGAATATCGGGCGGGGAATCAGTTGAAGCTTTCTCAGCGCCTCGCTCGACCTCTCGAGTGGCGCGGCGAGCGGATTCATCTTGCGCCCGCACGATGCGATTGATGGCGTTCATGACTCGTTGCGCCGCCTCTGCTGGCAGCAGCGCAAGAATGGTGGCCATGCCGTCGGGTTCGGGGTAGCAAATGATTCGGCGCGTACCTCGGGCAGCAGCATGAACGATCTCGGTTTCCATCGGCGCTAATTTGGTGATCTCGCTACGCATATGTCGGGCAAGTTGCGCGGGCGTATGTAACTCCGAATAGGAGATGGCGCTCTCTGTTAATGCAGCAACGCGGGAGCGATCGATACCGAGGCGCCGTAACTCATGACTTTCGTCGATGATGATACGAGCATGTGTGCGCGACAGGTCGCCAGATTCGAGCGCGCGATGAAGTGCCGGCATATCAACGTGTAGCGCACGAGCCACATCGATCTCTCGTTGTGCGCTGCCGCTGCTCAGGCGGAGCGCGGTCGAGATCTCCTCGCGGGGCGCCTCGTCGACACCTTGGATCTCGCGCGCCAGATCATCATCTGCGCGATGAGGTTCAGGGCCAGCGATGGAGAGGATCGCGCGCGAGAGGAGGCTCTCAAGCCAATTACTACAGCGCCTGAGTAGGGCTAAATAGTCGATGCGCTCGGAACGCGATATTTCAAGCGGATCAATCTGCGCCAACGCCGCGATCAAATCGGCACCTGGCTCGGCAGTGAGGAGTTCGCTCAATCTGTTCATGGCGCAATCCTCCAGAGTGCCACTGACATTTACCGGGACGGTACAACTGAGTGTGAGCATCTTCGCCTGCTTTATTACGGAAAGTTATGAGAGCATCGAAAATCCCTCACCTACACCGCACTCCATCTACGGAGTGAGAGGGAGTAATAAAAAAGGTGGAAAGAATCGATCAGTTAAAGTCGTGCTTAACTTTCGCGCAGAGTCGTGGGTGCACCAGTATGTGCAGTTGCATGTTCGGCAGGTTTTACTCCGAGGCGACCTTTCTGATAATCCTCAAAAGCCTGCAAAACTTCGGCCTTCGTATTCATGACAAAGGGACCCATCCACGCGATGCTCTCTTGAATAGGTGCGCCGCCAAGAATCACGAAGTCCACTTCTTTTGCGCGTGATTCTTGGAGTGATTGTGCTCCTAACGTAATTGAATCCCCAGCGCCGAAGAGCGCTAATTGGCCCATCTGAATAGGGCGCTTTTCGCGACCAACTACTCCGCGGCCATTCATGGTGTAAGCGAGCGCATTAAAATCGGGCCGCCAGGGAAGAGTGACTTCTGCGCCGGCGCTCAACGTCACGTGCAAGATAGTGATGGGAGTGTAAGTGCTACCTGGCCCATGAATCGCTCCGTGTTCACTCTCGAGCGATCCAGCAATGACGCGAATAAGAGCGCCACCATCGCTTGAAGTCAGTAGGCCCACATCGGTCGCGCGCAGATCTTGGTAGCGCGGCGCTGCCCACTTCTGCTCACGTGGCAGGTTGACCCAAAGCTGGAATCCGTGGAAGAGACCGCCAGAAACGACGAGCGCCTCTGGGGGAGTTTCGATATGCAAGATCCCGCCGCCAGCAGTCATCCACTGCGTATCGCCATTAGTGATCGTGCCGCCACCGCCATGTGAATCACGATGATCAAATGCACCGTCGATGATGTAGGTAACGGTTTCAAAACCTCGATGTGGATGCCACGGCGTGCCCTTTGGTTCACCTGGCGCGTACTCCACTTCGCCCATTTGATCCATCATGATGAAGGGATCTGCATCTTCAAGAGCGATACCAGCAAAGGCGCGCCGTACAGGAAAACCCTCGCCTTCAAAACCTTGTGGCGCAGTGGTGATACTACGAAGCGGACGCGAAATGGAGTTAAACGGATTCACCGTGCCCACACGAGGGAGCACGGTGAAGTCCGCAACAGTGATGGCAGGCAATTAAAACGCCTTCAGTGCGCTCACAACTTTGGTAAGCGAATCTTTCGCATCACCAAAGAGGAGGGTCGTACCAGGTTCGTAGAGAAGTTCATTCTCGATGCCAGCAAAACCTGGACGCATCGAACGCTTGAGGAAGATGACGTTTGTCGCTTGATCAACATCGAGGATGGGCATGCCGTAGATCGGGCAACCAGGTGTGGTCTTTGCTGCCGGGTTCACCACATCGTTGGCGCCCACCACGAGGGCGACGTCGGTCTGTGAGAAGGTTGGGTTCACTTCTTCCATCTCCTTGAGTTGCTCGTAAGGCACATTGGCCTCAGCAAGGAGAACGTTCATATGCCCTGGCATTCTTCCCGCAACGGGGTGAATTCCGTAGGCAACTTCAACGCCCTTTGCCGTGAGCAAGTCTGCCAGCTCCCGCACCGTGTGCTGCGCCTGAGCGACCGCAAGCCCAAAGCCAGGCACGATCACTACGCGGCGAGCGTAAGCCAGGAGGATCGCTACATCGTCGGGGGAGCCCGACTTCACCGGGCGAGCATCGGCAGCGCTGAGAGCCGCTTGTGGCGTCGCAGTGAAGGCTCCGAAGAGGATGCCAAGGATCGGGCGACCCATAGCTGAAGCCATGAGGCGAGTGAGGATCGTGCCACTTGCGCCGACCAAGGTTCCGGCTACCAAGAGGAGGGTGGAATCCAGTACGTAACCCGTTGCCGCCACCGTCAGACCGGTGAAGGCGTTGAGTAGTGAGATCACGATCGGCACGTCCGCACCGCCTACTGGAAGCACGAAGAGAATGCCGAAGGCGAGGGAGAGCACGGTCAGCACGAGCAGGGAGTTGGAGCCCTGGTCGACGGCGACCCACCCGGCAGCGCCAAGGACCGCCAGCAAGAGAAGCGCGATCAGTACGCGACCGCCGGGGAATACCACGGGGCGAGTAGTCATCAACTCCTGCAACTTGAGGAAGGTGAGTACCGAACCCGTGAAGGAGATGCAGCCGACGAGTACGGTGAAGACCGTTGCTCCGATGGCGCCGCCAGATGCTTTCTCTCCAAGGTGTAAGTACTCCACGATCGATACCAAGGCTGCAGCGCCACCGCCGACGCCATTGAAGAGTGCTACTAGTTGCGGCATTGCAGTCATTTGCACTTTACGTGCAGCGGGAACGCCAATGATGACGCCGAATAGAATCGCTCCCAAAATCAGTGGAAGATTCTTTAATCCACCCTCTGCAGGATCGTTGTAGAAGAAGACCACAACGGTTGCGATGGTGGCACCAATCGCACCGATGATATTTCCTCGACGTGCTCCCTTGGGTGAGGAGAGACCTTTGAGTGCGAGAATGAAGCAGACTGCGGCAATGAGGCCGATGACCGAATAGAGATTGCTATTCATTACTTGGCCTCCTTTGATGCTGTAGCTGTTGCTGGCTTCTTTTTCGCTTTGAACATTTCCAACATGCGATCTGTGACCACGAAGCCACCCACCATATTGATGGTGGCCAATACCACTGCGGTGATAGAAAGCGTGAGTGAGAGAGCGGAGTCGCTATGCCCGGCGACGATGATGGCGCCGACGAGAATGACGCCGTGAATAGCGTTAGCACCACTCATGAGTGGTGTGTGAAGAGTGGTGGAAACCTTGGAGACCACTTCAAATCCTACGAATACTGCGAGGACGAAGATGGAGAGGAGTGCAATCGCGCTCAGTCCCGGTGTCATTGTGGGCCTCCTTCAGAGATGGGCTTAGGTAATCGTTGAACTCCGTTATGCGTCACTGCGGAAGCATCAACAATCTCATCTTCGAAGTCGGGCGTTACGACGCCTTCCTTCGTCATGAGGAGGAGCAGATTGACGACGTTGCGGGAGAAGAGTTGGCTCGCGTGATAGGGGAGTTGGCTGGGAACGTCTTTGCCGCCCCAGACGGTGACGCCCGCCGCCGTCTTAAGGGTTTCGCCCGCCACTGAACCTTCTACGTTGCCGCCGCTTTCAGAGGCGAGGTCGACGATGACCGAACCTTCCTTCATGCCGACCATCATCTCCTTCGTGATGAGACGTGGAGCAGCGCGACCGGGAACAGCCGCAGTAGTGATCACCACATCTGCCGCCGCAATATGTGGTGCGAGGAGATCGCGTTGACGTTGCGCGCGCGACTCGTCCATCTCGCGTGCGTAACCACCGGCACCTTCGAGCGCTTCCAACTCCAATTCAATGAAGGTGGCGCCCATGGAGCGAACTTCATCGGCGGAAGAGGAGCGCACGTCGTAAGCCGAAACCACACCACCGAGGCGGCGAGCAGTTGCGATGGCCTGCAATCCAGCAACACCAGCACCAAGCACTAAGACTTGTGCCGGAGTAACAGTGCCTGCTGCAGTCATGAGCAGTGGGAAAAAGCGTGGTGAAAGCTCAGCGCCGACAAGTGCGCATCGATATCCGGCACAGAGTGCCTGTGAGGTGAGTGCATCCATCGACTGCGCGCGCGAGATGCGAGGAATCGCTTCTAGCGAAAAGGATGTTGCCTTCGCGGCAACTGATGCCGCAATACTCTCGGTCGCCGAGTGAATCGGTAAGAAAGAGATAGTGATGGCGCCTGGCCGGAGTTGACCGAATTGTTCGCTGGTCAACGGTAGAACGCTCGCTACTACATCGCCGTCGGCGAATGAAGCAGTAGGGGAGATGGTGGCCCCGGCTTGTCGGTAGAGTTCATCGCCGAACCCGGCGGAGGTGCCTGCGCCGCTTTCGATGGTGACGTCTAATCCGTTTTGCTTTAGCCGACCAAGGACATCTGGTGTGATGGCGACCCGGCGCTCGCCTGTACGGGACTCTTTGGGTACGAAAACTCTCATGATCTGACGCTACTTCTAAAAAGGTATTTTTGGGATAACGGCAAGGGTGATTTGCGTCCCGTTAGGTGAGTATTCAGGGCTCATTCATGGGCATAAAGGATTTATGAGGTGATGTCTTTCCGGGCAAACTTAGCGGTGGCGGCCCCGATACAAAGGAAAAAGGCGATGAGAGAGTAGGACGCCCCGCGGATCATTGCGCTCCAATCGATCTCGGTCGCCAGCGCATCCAGCCAGGCATAAGCGAAATGCGTGGGGAGCCAATTACGAAGCGAGCCGAGGGCGCTAATTGCGTTGAGAATGTTGCTGATGATGACGATGCCGACGGCCGCTCCGACTGCACCGAGTGGTGCATCGGTGGTGACACTCATCAGGAATGCAAGGCCGGCACAGAAGAGGAGTGAAAGTGCCAGGAATGCAGTCATTATTCCAATTCGTTGAATACCCACCGCTTGAGAAAATGTTGCACCAAGTGGAGTTTGTAATCCACCGAAACCGAAAGTAATTCCACCAATGATGTAAGAGGCGATGGGGAGTAGGAGAATTGCGCCAGCAGAGAGCGTGAGCCCCACTAGAAGTTTTTGACGAAGTAGTCGCGCTCGAGGAACTGGCGCGGCGAGTAGGTATCGAAGGGTTGACCAGGAAGCTTCGCTTGCTACGGTATCGCCGCAGAAAATTGCGACAACAGTGATCAAAACAAATCCGGTAGCAAAGTAGAACATCGTTGCAGTGAAGTTTGCAGCGCTATGTGTAGCAAGTCCGATGAGATCTAG
>RGER01000075.1 GCA_009917815.1 Actinomycetota bacterium | reverse complement strand
TAGCTCGCCTCTCGCTGCAGGACTTCCGCGATCCTGTCGAGGTTGTAGCTCGAGTAAAGGTTCCGGCGCACTTCGATGCGAGAAGCTCCCGCGGTCGTAAAGATCTTGCAAAAGAACTTCACGGATTGCAGTTAGAGAAACGGGTGAGAGAACGCCCATCTACCGAAGAAGACTCCGAACTTCTCAGCTTGCGCCACGAGATGCGCAAGCACGCCTGCCACAACTGTCCAGATCGAGAAGACCATGCTCGGTGGGGAGAGCGCCGCAACAAGGCGATGAAGGAGATTTCCCTGCTTAGAGAGCAGGTCTCCTCACGAACACACGTCATCGCTAGAAAATTCGATCGCATCTGTCGAGTACTTGAGGAACTTGAGTATTTGAGCGATGGCGTTGTCACCGATAAAGGCCTGGCGCTACGCAAGATTTACTCTGATTTTGATCTCCTTACTGTCATCTGTCTCGAGGCGGGTCTCTGGGACGAATTGGATCCTGCGGAGTTAGCAGCAGTTGCCTCTCTCTTTACATATGAAGGCCGCGGTGAAGACCGTCTCTCTCCCAAAATGCCTTCTGGTCGGGTCCGCGACGTCGTGGTGTCAGTTGTGCGCGAGTGGGCAAATCTAGGAGATGTCGAGGCCAGGCATTCCCTGCCGCACGCACGTGAGATTGATGCAGGATTTGCCCAACCCATCTATCGATGGGCACTGGGAAATTCATTAGAGGTAGTTCTCAAAGAGTGCGACATCTCGGCAGGAGATTTTGTACGAAATACCAATCAGCTGATTGATTTTCTCGGGCAAATCGCCTCGCTCGATCTACCTATCTCCCGAATTGCGAAAGAGGCCATCGGTCGACTCCGGCGAGGCGTTGTGGCTAATCTGGCTCTCTCATGAAATTGCTTCTCGACACCGCCTCGCTCTGGTACCGCGCCTACTTCGGCATGCCCGATACTTTGGTCTCTCCTTCTGGCATGCCCGTGCATCTGATCCGCGGAGTTACCGACATGGTGGCTCGGTTAATCACCAAATACGATCCCACCGAGATTGCTGTCTGTCTCGACAGTGACTGGCGTCCTTCATGGCGCGTGGAACTCATACCTGAGTACAAGGCTCACCGCGTCGATGCAGAAGACGAGGAAGTCGATGAGTCGATGAGCGCGCAGATTCCAATTTTGCTTGAACTCTTCGCCGCGGCGGGCTTCCCCTTGATCGGTATCTCGAATTTCGAGGCCGACGACGTCATCGCAACTTTGGCACATGAGAGCACTCTGCCTGTCATGGTAGTTACTGGGGATCGTGATCTCTTCCAACTGGTTGATGATGGGCGCGACATCAAAATCGCGTACTTGGCGAAGGGCGTTTCGGCTCACGATGTTGTTGATGAGCAGTGGATAGAGAATAAGTATGGAATACCGGGACGTCGTTACGCGCTCTTCGCCCTTCTTCGAGGTGATCCTTCAGATGGATTGCCAGGAGTAAAGGGGATAGGTGAGAAGAGCGCCGCACTCTTGGCAAATGCTTTCGCCTCTGTAGATGAAATAGTGGCGGCCGCTCACACAGGTCATGAAGCTCTTCCGGCATCGATACAAAAGAAGATTCTTGCTGGTCTAGATTATTTGGAACGCGCACCCCGCGTCGTCGCGTGCGCTCTCGACGTTCCTATACCTGATCTGGATTTGAAACGCCCAGACGAGTGGGATGCCGAGCACATGAAATCACTTCAAAAGGAGTTTGGTCTCGGCGCTAGCGTAGACAGACTTCTCGCAGCTCTAGCGCGATAACATGAAGAATCGCCTCGTCGGTGCTCTCCTCTCTGTTCTAGCTGGGGCAGTAATCACCTTTGCTTTTGCCCCGTGGTATCTCTGGTGGTGTGCTCCGCTCGGTCTTGCGCTCACCTATGCAATAGCGCGGAGAGCAAAAGTGCGGGCGTATCAATATGTATTTCTTTCAACGCTTACTTTGGAAGTGATACATCTCCATTGGACGAGTGTTTACGTAGGGTCGGCACCTTGGCTGGTCCTTGCTCTTGGAGAAGCGATCTTCTTTACGCTTCCCTTTCTCTTCTGGCGAAGCGGTTCTCGCGCGGGATTCTTCATCTCCTGGTTAGCAGGGGAGTGGCTTATAGCGCGCGCTCCTTATGGTGGGTTTGGGTGGAGCCGTATCGGCTTTATCGGCAATGGTCCCACTCTCAATCTTGCCTACTGGGGTGGGCCCACATTGATCGTCATGGCGAATTTGCTCCTAGCATTTCTGATTCACCACCTCTACATCGCAATCTCACGTGGAGAGCGAACGCGAGGAGTGTCGAATTCAATCCTTATCGCACTCTCGGTCCTTCTCTTGCCATTAGTTCCCATGGCAGAGAGAGCGCACACGTCAGGCATCACTCTCTCCGGAGTGCAAGGCAACGTTCCACGATTGGGTTTAGATTTCAACGCTCAGCGGGAGGCAGTCCTTCGAAATCATGCGCGTCTTACCCTCGAATCACCGGCTCTTTCAAAGAGCGCTCTGGTGGTGTGGCCTGAGAACGCCTCAGATGTCGATCCGTTAACTCAGCCAGCAAAGAAGTTGATCGAGGAGACTTCACAGCGCGTGGGTACTCCCATCCTTCTTGGGGGAGTCTCCCGTAGCGCAGGGAGTGGGTTGCGCAACATCACGCTCTGGGTTGATCCGACTCTGGGAATTGATAAGTCGTCGATCTACACAAAGCGCCATTTGGCACCCTTTGGTGAATACCTGCCACTTCGCAAGATCGCTGAATTGATGACCCCGGCGGCCAGACGCATTGAAGATATGACCCCTGGAAGTGGGGAGGTGCGCTACCGAGTAAGCGGCGCCACCTTTGCTCCGGTGATCTGCTTTGAAGTCCTGGATGATCCCTTACTCGCGGAGAAGAGCTCAGGGGCCGGAGTGCTCGTTATACAGACCAATAGCGCGACCTTCGGTACCACTCCGGAGAGCTTGCAACAATTGGCGATCTCCAGGGTGCGCAGCATCGAGCATGGCCGACCCATTCTCTCGATCTCAACCTCAGGAATCAGCGCCTTCATTACCTCGGATGGCCGGATCAGTCAGCAGACAGATATTTATTCGCCGGCCGTGATCACTCAAGAAGTTTTCCCAGATGTTGCCCCGTCGCCCGCTGACACGATCCCAGGTGGTAGCGCGAATGCATTGACTGGGGCAATGCTCCTTGTGGGGCTCTCACTCGGCGCACTCAGACGGAGAACGCGAAGGTGTGACCTTGGGTGATACTTCGTGGCGCCACGCCGATAATCTACATTATGTAAAGTAAGAAAATTAGCGCTTCTGAGGCTTTAAGGTCCAATGCGTTGAGAGATGGCCGGTAACCCCATCCCCACTGGTCACCACCACCTCCACGTAGAACTCTGGGCGCTTACCTTCCGCTAATTCGCTTCGTACCCGGGCGATCTCTGAGACGGGCATGGTTGCCGTCGCGACGATATCGCCGAGTGCGAGCGCCTGAAACCGCATTCCACCATTCATGATCAAAGGCGTCGCTTGCGAGATCAGATCCGCGAAGGCAACCTGCACCACCCCGCCGCTGGCGCTCTCTGCGGCCGTAAACATCGCCCCAGCGTGGGGACCACCAACGTGATTGCGCTGTTCAGGGCGATCAGGCAGGGTGCAGACCGCCCTTACTTCGCTCTCGGTCATGACGGCCTCGGTCACGTGAATCCCTAGGGTCTTGACGAGTGGAATCATCTCCCTCGAGAAATTATCGACAATTTCCGTGAAATCACGCATCGTTTCCCCCGGCATAACTCTCAATAGGTGGGCAAGCACAGACTAGGTTGCGATCGCCGTAGGCGCCGTCAATCCGACCGACGCTTGGCCAGTACTTGCCGCGGGCGCCGAAAACCATCTCTCCCCCGTGATCTGAGAGCTGATCCGGGAAAGCGGCGACTTGACGAGAGTATTTGCGCTCCCACTCCCCGACCATGACGGCAGTGGTATGCGGCGCATGCCTGAGCGGCGAATCTTCAATGGCGATCTCCCCACGAAGAATGGAGAGCGCTTCGCGCTTAATAATGCGCATTGCGCGAATGAATCGTTCGATCTCAAAGAGATCTTCACTCTCTGTAGGTTCGATCATGAGAGTACCCGCCACCGGGAAGGACATGGTCGGTGCATGGAAACCGAAATCCATGAGTCGCTTCGCGATGTCGTCAACCGTTACCCCGCTCTCTTTAGTGAGCGGGCGGATGTCGAGAATACATTCGTGGGCAATGCGCCCACTCTTGCCTGAATAGAGCACTGGATAATCTGATGAAAGCTCCGAAGCGATGTAATTGGCCGACAGGATGGCCACCGAAGTCGCTTCAGTGAGTCCTTCAGCGCCCATCATGCGGATGTACATCCACGGAATAGGAAGTATCGATGCCGAGCCGAATGGTGCGGCGCTAATTGGTCCCGGACCGCTGGCCGGTCCCGCCTCTTCATCGAGCGGATGATTAGGTAAGTAAGGCGCCAAATGCGCTCGCACACCTACTGGGCCTACTCCCGGTCCCCCTCCCCCGTGTGGAATGCAGAACGTCTTATGGAGATTGAGGTGTGAAACGTCGGCACCGAATTTCCCTGGTTTAGCGAGTCCCACGAGTGCATTGAGATTTGCACCGTCTACGTACACCTGACCACCAGCATCATGGACCATCGCACAAATGTCAGTGATCGCTTCTTCAAAAACGCCATGCGTTGATGGGTAAGTGATCATGAGCGCAGCAAGATGTTCGTGATGATCCGTTATCTTGCTCTTGAGGTCGATCAAATCGACATTGCCTTCGGTATCACAACCGACTACGACTACTTCCATACCGGCCATCACTGCACTTGCCGCATTCGTACCATGTGCACTCGAAGGAATGAGGCAAATATTTCGGTGAGAATCACCACGCGCGTCGAGATATTGCCGAATAGCTAATAAGCCAGCAAATTCACCTTGGCTCCCGGCGTTGGGCTGCAGAGAGACCGCATCGTAACCCGTGATCTCAACCAGCCAGGAGCTCAATTGCGTGATGAGCGTTCGAATTCCGCGACTTTGATCTGCGGGAGCAAATGGATGGAGATTGGCGATCTCAGGCCAAGTAATTGGTTCCATTTCGCTGGTGGCGTTAAGTTTCATGGTGCAACTTCCGAGAGGAATCATCGTGCGATCCAATGCAAGATCTCGGTCGCTCAGCGTACGTATATAGCGCAACATCGAAGTCTCATTGTGATGTGCATGAAATACTGGATGCGTCAGGAAATCATCGACACGAGAGAGATTCCCGAATGAAGCGACGGCGCTCTTTAGCTCGATCCCCAAAGCGTCTGCGATAGAGAGCATATCCGCGCTTGACACGGTTTCATCGATTGAGATCGCCACCCATTCGGTATCGACTCTACGAATGTTAAATCCAATATCAAAGAACCTGGCAACGAGACGATCCGCAGAGTAATCAGGTTTCCTAAATGTCACCGTGTCAAAAATCGAATCATGCAAAACGTCATACCCACCGTGTTTGAGGGCTGAAGCAAGAGTTGCCGTATGATTGGCCACTCTTTGGGCAATACCCTGTAACCCTCTAGGGCCGTGATACACGGCATACATTGACGCCATCACCGCAAGGAGAACTTGCGCAGTACAAATATTGCTGGTCGCCTTCTCGCGGCGAATATGTTGTTCGCGCGTCTGAAGAGAGAGCCGCATGGCGGGAGTTCCGGCGTCATCAACGCTTACCCCGACAAGGCGGCCAGGCAGAGAGCGCTCGAGGCCGGCACGCACCCCCATAAACCCTGCGTGTGGACCACCGAATCCCATGGGGACACCGAAGCGTTGAGCAGAACCCACTACAACATCTGCACCGAGTGAGCCTGGAGATTTGAGGAGAGTGAGTGCTAACAAATCTGCAGCCACAATCGCAAGACCTCCGGCGGCATGTATCTCTGCTACTTCATCGGAAATATCGCGCACCTGGCCAGAAGAGCCCGGATATGAAATCAATAGCCCAAACACTCCAGCAAGTGATTCACCACGTCGCCAGGTGTGTACGTTGATCTTGAGTGGCTTCGCTCGCGTTTGTAACACTGCGAGAGTTTGAGGATGTGTATCAACGTCCACCAAAAACGTACGACTCTCACCTTTGTATGTCCGCAGCGCCAGTGTCATCGCTTCAGCGGCGGCGGTGCCTTCATCAAGCATTGATGCATTAGCCAGGTGAGTACCAGTGAGCTCAGCAATCATGGTTTGGAAGTTAATTAACGCTTCGAGCCGACCTTGCGATATCTCTGGTTGGTAAGGCGTATAGGCCGTGTACCAAGCAGGATTCTCTAAAATGTTGCGCTTAATAACGCCCGGTGTGTGAGTACCGTAATAGCCCATCCCGATGAGCGAACGTTGGGGACGATTCTGACCCACTAATTCACGAATCTCAGCAAGCGCATCCACTTCGCTCACAGCCTTGCCCAACGCCATCAGGCTCTTTTGGCGAATCGATTGGGGAACAACATCTGAGATGAGCTCTTCTAAATCTGCATACCCGAGAGCATCGAGCATGATTCGCCGACTTGTGTGATCTGGACCAATGTGACGGTCGGAAAAGGTATGTGTATATGAACTTTCGTTATTCATGGCGCTCCTCGACTCAGGGGTCGACCTAAAGGTCGATGCACTCCCCCTCTGTCTTGCTCTGGGTCTCATCGTGGTGACGAAACCGAGCGCACCTGAAAGCATCACCGCCCGGGGCGGATTACATCTTCGGCGCAACCTGAGTTGCTTCTCCAGAGTTGCCTGATCTACACGGTCCGTTGGCCTGAGAGGTTCCGGGGAGGTTGCTCCTTCGGCGTCGCACGCATGGCTTGCGCGTAACTCTCCCGCGTAGTTTTTACAGCCTTATTAGCCTACGACGAGGAGCGTCGTTTAGGCGAGTGACCCGCCTGGTAGACGAGTATCTATGCGCCCTTGGCTCGACGACGAAGAGTGAACTCGTCGCTGGTAATCATGTCGCTCTCCGATCCAAGGCTCTCGAGGGAGTGAGCCGAAGGAGCCATGGGGTTCTCCGACGGCAGCGATGCCAACGATCCTTCCACTTCGGCCCAGACGCGACCGAGAGCGATACCGAAGACACCTTGCCCGCCAGCAAGGATGTCAATGACCTCATCACTTGAGGTGCATTCGTAAATGGTGGCGCCATCGCTCATCAGGGTGATTTTGGCGAGGTCCGCCACTCCTCGAAGTCGGAGGTGCTCTACCGCTGTACGGATATTCTGTAAGGAGACGCCGGTGTCGAGTAAACGCTTAATGATCTTGAGTACCAAGATGTCGCGAAAGCCGTAGAGGCGGGCGCTCCCTGATCCAGTCGCTGGACGAACGCTCGGTTCGATCAGGCCAGTACGAGCCCAATAATCGAGTTGGCGGTAGGTAATGCCGGCAGCTGAACACGCAGTACTCCCCCGGTAGCCCGCTTCAAAAGGGGCATTAAGAGCCGGTGAATCGTCGCTCGG
>RGER01000074.1 GCA_009917815.1 Actinomycetota bacterium | reverse complement strand
CTCTCCACCATGATGAGGGTCGAATCGACGATGATGCCGAAGTCGATCGCGCCGAGCGAAATCAGGTTTGCCGAATCTCCGCGCAGCACCATGATCGAGAATGTAAACAGCAGCGCGACCGGCACGGTCAGCGCCACGATCACGGCCGTGCGCAGATGCCCGATGAACACATAGAGAATCACCGAGACGAGCAGCACCCCGGCGATGAGAATGTCGATGACGGTTTCGATGGTGGTGTGGATCAGGACTGTCCGGTCGTAGAACGTCGTCAGCTGCACGCCGGCCGGCAGGCGGCGCTCGTTCAACTCCTGCATCTTTTTATGGACCCGCTCGAGCACCGGCAGCGCTTTCTCCCCTCTCTGCAGCAACACGACGCCTTCGACCACGTCGTCAGGAACTTCCGCTCGATCATGTACCGGCGGAAGAACCTGCAATGGTTCACCGCCGCCTATAACCAGCTCGCGATCATCTTCCCGCTGGTCGTCGCGGCACCGCGCTTCTTCGCGCGCGAGATCCAGCTCGGCGGCCTGATGCAGACGGCCTCGGCCTTCGGCCAGGTGCAGAACGCGCTCTCCTTCCTGGTCGACGGTCTTGTCGTTCGCCGAGGTGGATGTGCCGCCAACATCGCTTTCGGTCTCGGGGCGCTTGGTCAGCGCCCGATATTGGTTGCCGCAGTCGGAATTGATTTCGCTGATTACAACTCATGGCTCTCCCGACACAACGTCGACACGGAGCACGTTCTGATTTCAAAGGAACAGCACACGGCACGTTTTCTTTGCACTACCGATCAAGACCTCAACCAGATCGCATCTTTTTATCCAGGCGCTATGAGCGAAGCGCGTATGATTGAACTTGGCGTAGTACACGCAGCTGTTGGTGGCTTAGATATGGTCATCATCACACCCGATGATCCTGATGCGATGGTTAATCACACGGCAGCAGCACGCAGTCTCGGTATCCCGTTCGCAGCTGACCCGTCGCAACAGATGGCGCGCATGGATGGTGAACAAATTAAGCGATTGATTGATGGTGCCGAATTTCTTTTCACAAACGAATATGAAAAAGCTTTGACGGAGCAAAAGACTGGTTGGACCAGCGACGAAGTACTCGAACGTGTGAAGGTACGCATCACGACGCACGGGGCCAAAGGGTGCACTATTGAGAGAAGGGGCCATCCCACGCTCTCGGTTCCTGTTGCGCAAGAGCATTCTAAGATTGATCCCACTGGAGTGGGGGATGCGTTCCGTTCAGGATTCCTGGCGGCACTAGCCTGGGGTTTAAGTGATGAACGTTGTGCTCAAGTAGGAGCAATGATCGCTACATACGTTCTCGAGCATCAGGGAACGCAGGAGTATCGATTCACCGATCGTGAGTTTATTTCTCGCCTTCGCGATTCTTTTGGCGACGCGGCAGCTGATGAAGTCGCTCCGCACTTGCACTCTCCATTCGGAGAGTAATTTAAATACCTTCTGGTAATCCGTTCATTGGGTCTTGAGTCGCTTCTCTGCGCACCAAAAAACGTGTTCCATGACCATTGGATTCTTCATGGAGAAAGGTGTGTCCCGTCATGCGAGCCCATGCATGAACATCGGGGCCGGCGGCGGGATCATCAGATGTCATCGCGATGGTTTCGCCGATGGGAATCTCTAGTATTCGGCGAGCTAAGGCAAGGACGGGGAGCGGGCAGCGCAATCCAGAAGTATCAATTTCTAACGCGGGTGTACTCATGATTGTCGCACTCCCTCAACGATACTTGGCAGGATTTCAAGAAAACGGTTTAAGGAATCATCGGGCTCATCATAGGCAATCGTAAGGCGAACATTTCCATGAGTGAGTTTCCCTGTCGCCGACAAAACGTGGCTCGGTTCCAAATTTGTTGACATGCATGCAGATCCCGAGGCGACGTGAAAACCTTCCAAAGCGAAAGCTCTCACGAGTTCTTCTCCTTGGGCGTAAAGAACTGAGAAAGTGATGATGTGGGGGATGCCTGCTGGATCTCCCGCGATATCGATATTGCCAATTGCAGCGCATCGCGCACGAAGCGCTCGATTGAAGGCAGAGATGCGTTCGTAATGTGTTGCGGCGAGAGCGGAGTAGCGCTTGAGAGCCACTGCTGCCTCTATCACCATGCGTTGATCGACGTGAAATTGCCCAAAGCTTGGCGAGAGCGTGGGAAGGGGGTTGGTCCATCGGGTGCGGGATTTGAGCGCCATGATCCCTAACGTCGGACCCCCAAAAGCGCGTGCATCAATGGAAGCGCTATCCCACTCGTGTGGCGTCGGCAAGATTCCTAGCCCGCTACTTAAATCGCTATGGAGTAGCCCGGCACTCTGGTGGATGCGGGCTCCCCACGAATCGATCCCTTGAATCGTGCCGATCTCTCCATTTACCCAGCCCAGCGAGTAGGTACTAGGGCCCATTTCGCACTCCAGGAGGTGTCCGGTGGGCGAGACCGGGAGGGTTTTCGTCGCCTGGGCGAGAAGTTCACTGCGCTCAATCGCACTTACCCATCGTTCACGTGGGGCCAGCCCCGCCAGCGCCAGAGTGTGCGCTAGCGGCCCATCGCCCAGAAAGTAGAGCTCTTCGGCGGATACTCCCAGGTGGGAGGCGATCTCGTCGCGAGCCTGCGCAACGGGAGAGTCCCACTCGGGCTGAGGCTGCCTAGGGTCGGCTCCACCACTCAGGGCGAAGCTTCCGGAGCCTTGAGTGGGGCCTTTAGTGGGGCCTTGAGTCATGTGAGCCACGCTACTCCGTGGCGAGGCCAGATGTGCACGCGTAAACCACTATCCTTTGAGCGTGAGAAACCGCTCCCGTTCAAGTGCTGCCCTGCTGGTCGCCCCGCTCCTTCTCCTCCTTTCGAGCTGCTCAGCTTCTGAGCTTCCGCGCCTTGGCTTGCCTGAGGCAGTGACTGACAACGGTCATCGGACGCTCTCACTCTGGCAAGGTTCGTGGGTTGCGGCCCTGGTCGTTGGTGCATTTGTCTGGGGACTGATCATTTGGTCAGTTATTTTCCATCGCCGTCGCGGTGAACACATTCCTGCGCAAACGAAGTACAACATACCGATCGAAATTCTGTATACGGTCGTGCCATTCCTCATCGTTGCTGTGCTCTTCTACTTCACTGCTCGTGATGAAAGTGCCATTACCAAGATCTCCCCGAAGGAGACCGCAGTTCACGTCATCCACGTGAACGGAATTCGCTGGTCGTGGCAATTTACTTATGAGGATCTGCCGGCGAATACCGTTGTCACAGGTACGCCAGAATTCGCTCCCACGCTCTATTTACCGCTCGGTGAACGTGTTCGTTTTGACCTCACAACCTCCGACGTAAACCACTCTTTCTGGGTGCCTGCTTTCTTGATGAAGATGGACTTGATCGCCGGACGTACTAATCAATTCGAAGTCACGCCTGAAAAATTAGGTACTTACGCTGGTAAATGTGCCGAACTCTGTGGGCGAGATCATTCGCGCATGCTCTTCAATGTGAAGGTTGTGCCCGCCGCAGAGTATAAAAACATTCTCAATACCTTGAAGGGGAGTGCGGCATGACCACATTCGCAGAACCTCCAGTCCGTTCCGATTTGCGCCCCAGTGCGCCACGGCGTGAACCGCGCGGTCGAACGATCCTTAAACTCCTCACAACCACGGACCACAAAGTCATCGGATATATGTATCTCACGACTTCATTTGCTTGGTTCCTTGTCGCCGGCGTCATGGCGCTCTTACTCCGCACAGAACTCGCGCAACCAGGGCTGCAATTTCTCTCAAATGAGCAGTACAACCAAATTTTCACGATGCACGGAACCATCATGCTTCTTATGTTTGCTACGCCCCTCTTCGTCGGCTTTGCAAACGTCGTTATGCCCTTGCAAATCGGTACCGCAGATGTGGCCTTCCCTCGCCTGAACATGCTCAGCTACTGGTTCTATCTCTTCGGTGGGCTCATGGCGGCCGCTGGTTTTTTCACTCCAGGCGGATCGGCATCATTCGGTTGGACGGCTTATGCGCCACTCTCGAGCGTCGAATATTCACCAGGGTTGGGTAGCGATCTCTGGATAGTGGGTCTGGCAATTGGTGGTGTTGGCACCATTCTTGGTGGCGTTAACTTTGTCACCACGATCTTTGTGATGCGTGCTCCTGGCATGACCATGTTCCGTATGTCGATCTTCTCCTGGAACGTTCTGCTTACTTCGATTCTGGTCCTTTTGGCCTTCCCTCCGTTGGCCGCTGCTCTCTTTGCTCTAGAAGCGGATCGCAGATTTGGCACACACATTTTTGATCCAGCAAATGGCGGGGCGATGCTCTGGCAACACGTCTTCTGGTTCTTCGGTCACCCAGAGGTGTACATCCTTGCGCTGCCATTCTTTGGTATTGCAACTGAGATTCTTCCAGTGTTCAGTCGCAAGCCGATCTTCGGTTACAAGGGTTTGGTTGCGGCCACGATTTCTATTGCTGCACTCTCGGTGGCGGTGTGGGCGCACCATATGTATGTCACTGGCGCAGTACTCCTACCGTTCTTCTCATTCATGACCTTCCTGATTGGTGTTCCGACCGGTGTGAAATTCTTCAACTGGATCGGCACGATGTGGCGAGGGTCCATCTCATTTGAGACCCCGATGCTCTGGACCATCGGATTCTTGGTCACATTCCTCTTTGGTGGGTTGACGGGAATTATCTTGGCGAGCCCGCCGTTGGATTTCCCCGTCTCAGATTCCTACTTCGTAGTTGCCCACTTCCATTACGTGCTCTTTGGCACCGTGGTTTTCGCCATGTTTGGTGGTTTCTACTTCTGGTGGCCAAAGATGACTGGTCGGATGCTCAACGAACGTTTGGGAAAAATTCACTTTTGGACCCTCTTCGTTGGCTTCCACACCACATTCCTGATCCAGCACTGGTTGGGCACCATGGGTATGCCCCGCCGCTATGCAGATTACTTGGCGAGCGATGGCTTCACCGGAATGAATATGATCTCTACTATCGGCGCTTTCATTCTTGCGCTCTCCATGATCCCGTTCTTTATGAATATGTGGGTCACGCGGAATGCGCCACGGGTGACCGAGGACGATCCCTGGGGTTATGGTGCTTCGCTTGAGTGGGCTACGTCGTGCCCACCTCCCCGTCACAATTTCCACAGCTTGCCGCGGATCCGTTCAGAGCGCCCAGCATTCGATCTTCACTATCCGCATTTGGCTGCGGTGGGTGCGCACGACGATACAGATCTGGCTTCGGAGAATTCGAAGGGGAGCGATCAATCATGAAGTTCGCCTGGAAACTCTTCTTAGGAATCACCGTCTTTTATGGTGCGATCACCGTGGTTTATGCCATGTTGGCACACGAAGTCGTGGGCATCACAGCGCTAGCTCTCAGCACTGGGCTCTCGCTCATCATCGGGTATTACTTCTGGTTCACTGATCGTCGACTGGGCGCGCAACCACAAGATCGGTTGCAAGCCGAGATCTATGAAGGTGCTGGGGAACTTGGATTCTTTAGCCCTGGTTCCTGGTGGCCGCTGCCCGTAGCTGGTTCCACAATAGTGGTGGGTCTCGGGCTGATTCTCGGTTGGTGGCTCACCATGATCGGTGTAGGTCTCCTACTGATCACGGTTATCGGCTTCACGATGGAGTACTCGCGTCCCGGTCACGGCCCGCATTAATTGGCCCGCATTAATTTTTACTACTCTAAAATTGATTTAATCTGGGCTAAGTGATCGAGTGGATGGGCTACATAATTAACAAGCCACTGCGACACGTCATAGTGGCCATACTCTGAATGTCTTCCTTCATGCGTGAGGTCTTCTTCAGTGAGCCGTTGGATAAGGGAGTATGAAGAGGCGCGTACCGCACGAAATATCGCAAGGGGCTCTTCAACAACTACTCTGTCATAGGCAAGCGTCGAATTCTCTGCCCAGAGCCCTTCGTCGTAGCCTTGAATAAGAGTCCCTGGTTCGGCAACCAAGCGCCGGAGGCGCAGGTAGGAGTTAGTTTCGCTATCTGCCACATGGTGAATGACCATGCGGGGGGTCCAGGGATCGGCGCTACTCCTCTTATCTAAATCTGAGGCGGTGATGGACTCGGCATAGTGGAGAAAAGCAAGCGTTGATTGGCGGTAGGACTCCGCAGAGTCGTGCGTCATAGAGAGCTCAGGTCTGGCGGAACGTCCACGCTATGGGCGGTCAGCGCAGCCAAGGTGGTATGCGCAAGGGCGCCCTCACTGGTAGAGGCCAAGAGCACCCCACACGCCCTGCCGGCGAGGAAGGATTGGTGCCAGCGCGGCGCACAGACTGCCCAGCGGTCGCCAGGGCGCAGCCCGGGGAAGCCATACTGGGGGAGCGCAGTGATGAGGTCGTTGCCGAGCTCGCGTTGATGCTCGAGAAAGTCCTGCGAGAGTACGGCAGCTACCGTGTGCGAGCCCGGATCATCTGAGGATGCCCGGGCAAACCCGTCGCGAAACCATCCGGTCAAAGGATCTGTCGAGCAGATTTCGAGCTCGCCGCCTAATACGTTGCGTTCGAGACTCATTACTCTTTAGTGCCCGTGGCCATCTTCGATTTCGAGAAGCTCTTTCTCGGTGGGCTTTTGCACTTGTTCCCCGTACATCCCTCGCGAGAGGCGTGCGCGCACTCTCTCCTTAAGGGAACCGGGGCGCGCCACACCGTGGGCATCCTCGAGAACGAGTTCCACAACTTCGGGTTGCTCATGGTTAGTAAGTGAGTAGCGGGAGTATTGATCGATCGGCTCGTGCACCTCAATAAATTCGCCGCTAGGAAGCATGACCAATCGCCCGCTCTCACGACCGTGGAGAACCGTGTCGCGATCCTTGTGCTGCAAGCCAAGGCAAATGCGCTTGGTGACCACGTATGCGATCGGTGGGAGTACGAAGATTCCGATACGGGAGAACCACATAATTTGGTTGATGGAGAGTCCAAAGTGTGTGGCGAGAAGATCATTGCCACCGTTAATCAAGGTGACCATCGTGAAGGTGAGTGCCATGGCGCCGACTGCGGTGCGAGTAGGTGCGTTGCGTGGACGCTCGAGGAGATGGTGTTCACGCTTATCTCCAGTGACCCAACTTTCGATAAATGGCCAGAGAGCAAGGCCAGTAAACAAGATTCCAGGTGCGATGATTCCAGGAATCAGAATGTTCCAGGAGATAGTGTGTCCGAAGGCGTGCGTCTCCCAGTTCGGAGCCATGCGCACTAGACCGTCAAGCCATCCCATATACCAGTCAGGCTGTGATCCTGCCGAAATCTGCGAAGGATTGTAAGGACCGTAAAGCCAGATGGGGTTGATGGAAGCGACCGCTCCGAGGAAAGTGGTAATTCCAAAGACAATGAAGAAGAAGCCGCCAGCCTTTGCCATGTACACAGGTAGAAGTGGGAAGCCCACGACGTTCTTGTTGGTGCGCCCAGGACCGGGGTACTGAGTGTGCTTTTGGAACCACACGAGGAGAACGTGCGCTGTGATGAGCGCAAGTATAATTCCTGGCACGAGCAGTACGTGAATGGTGTAAATGCGGGAGATGAAAATAGTTCCCGGGAATCCACCACCAAAAAGGAAGAAT
>RGER01000073.1 GCA_009917815.1 Actinomycetota bacterium | reverse complement strand
TGAAGACCCCTCGGCGCGCAACACCACGACGCGGGTTCTTGAATCGAGATCTCTCCCAATGCGGGCGAGTTCAATCCAGGTCTCTTCAGTCTGTGCATTGAGTCGCTCTGGGGCGTTCAGAATGATGTCGACCCTGGCGCCACTACGTTCCACTGTGATCATAAGGTCATGCTAGAGCAATGAGATCGAGATAGTCGGGTCGCCATAGATCCTCGACCCCATCAGGGAGCAGAAGTACGCGCTCAGGATTGAGAGCCTCCACGGCTCCGTCATCATGTGTGACCAGTACGACTGCACCCTCATACCTCCCGAGTGCTTCCAGGATCTCTGCTCTACTCGCCGGGTCGAGGTTATTCGTGGGTTCATCAAGAAGCAGGACGTTGGCTCCTGACACCACTAAACAAGCGAGCGCAAGACGTGTTTTCTCGCCTCCAGAAAGCACACCAGCCGGCTTGAACACGTCATCACCAATGAAGAGAAATGAGCCTAGGAGTGAGCGCACTTGGGATTCGGCTAAATCTGGAGATGCCGATTGCATATTTTCTAGCACGGTGCGCGTGACATCTAATGTTTCGTGTTCTTGAGCGTAGTAGCCAAGGCGTGCGCCATGCCCTAACTCGACTCGACCGGTATCCCCTGCTTCTATGCCGGAGAGTAGGCGTAACAAGGTGGTTTTTCCAGCGCCATTCAATCCAAGAATGACGACTCGGGAGCCTCGATCTATGGCGAGATCTACGTCGGTGAAAATCTCGGAAGAGCCATAACTCTTTGAAAGCCCATGCGCCATTAAAGGCGTCTTCCCACATGGGACAGGATCAGGGAAACGAATACGCGCCACTTTTTCTCGCCCGCCACCCTCAACGATCGAATCGAGGATACGTGCGGCACGCTTATCCATGCTCTGTGCCGCCCGAGCTTTCGTCGCTTTGTATCTCATGCGATCCGCCTGTGCCTTCAAAGCTCCCGCCTGCTTTTCTGCATTGGCTTGCTCACGTTTACGTCGACGCTCATCTATTTCGCGCTGCTGTAAATAGGCGGTCCAACCGAGATTGTAGATATCGATTGTTGATCGATTCGCATCTAGATAAAATATCTTGTTTGCGCATCTATCGAGGAGCGCTGCGTCGTGACTAATAACTATGAGCCCGCACGTACTAGACCCCTGAAAGAGAATGCGCGCTAATTCAACGCGACGACGCTGCCCACCTGAGAGTGTTTCCAGTGGCTGATCAAGAACTTTCGGCGCTAACCCTAAACTCAAAGCGATGGAGCCTGCCTCGCTCTCGGCGGAGTAACCACCTTCGCGATGAAAGGCTTCATCGAGCGCAGTCCATCGTCGACCGGCTTTCTCTGCGATTTCTTTATCAGGGGAAGCCATCCGCTCCTCCGCCATTCGCAAATCAGCAATGATTTGATCGAGGCCCCGAGCTGAAAGAATGCGATCTTTAGCGAGCACGTGCAGGTCACCCGTGCGGGGATCCTGCGGCAGGTAGCCGACATGGCCGCTGCGCGTCACCTCTCCTGAACTAGGCAGACCATCTCCAGCGAGAATCTTGGTCAGAGTCGTTTTTCCCGCGCCGTTTCTTCCTACTAAGCCGATGCGGTCGCCAGGGTTAACGGTGAAAGAACACGGCGCCAGAAGGAGCCGTGCACCAAGACGTATTTCAACTTCGCGTGCGGTAATCAGACTGTAAAACCTAATGCACGCAACCGTAGACAAGTCCAAGATCAACTACATTAATTCCCAATTCAGGATCTACTACATCCTTCATCGCCTCTTCAACATCGGCGACCTTAGCTTCGTTACTCATTGATCTCTCCCGGCTCCCGCGTGATTGCATCTTTTAACGCCATCCACCCTAGAAGTGCACACTTTACTCGAGCGGGGTATTGAGCCACGCCGGCAAATGCAATGCCGTCTTCCAAGATCTCATCCGCGTCAGTTGAAACTCCTTTGCCCTGCATCAGCAAGAGAAATTGTGCCGTCAATTCGAGGGCGTTCTCTACGGTAGCCCCTTGCGCCAACCCTGCCATCACTGAAGTGGAAGCTTGCGATATGGAACATCCGAGACCGTCCCAAGTGACCGACTCAATGACTCCATCGACGACCTGAGCTCGAAGAGTTACCTCATCTCCACAAGTCGGGTTGATGTGATGCACCTCCACACCGCCGGAAACCATCGGAGCTAGGTTCTTGAATTGAGGATGCTTGTAATGATCCAGAATGATTTCTTGATACATTTTCTCAAGGTTCATGAGGAGGTTCCAAAGAACTCTTGAGCTCGTCGAATCCCCGAGATCAGGGAAGTCACATCTTCGTGGGTGTTATAAAGATAGAAGGTGGCCCGAGTGGTGGCCGCCACTCCGAAGCGCCTCATCAAGGGCCAGGCGCAATGATGCCCGACCCGGACTGCTATACCGTCATCATCTAGGACTTGACCCACATCGTGCGGGTGTATGCCGTCGACAAGGAACGAGAGCGCGCCTCCACGCGGGCCGGCAGGGCCTAACACCGTGACGCCCGGCATGGTTTCAAGTTGAGCGATAGCTGACGTAACTAAATCTTCCTCGTGTCGAGCGATCGCATGCATACCCACGTCTTGTAAATACCCAATAGCAGCGGCGAGACCGACCGCTTGAGCCATATTGGGCACTCCGGCTTCGAAACGCTTTGGCGGCAAGGAGTAAGTCGCGCTTTCAAGAGTCACTACTTCAATCATTGATCCCCCAGTAAGGAAGGGTGGCATCGATTCCAAAATCTCAAATCGCCCCCACAGCACTCCCACACCAGTAGGTCCGAGCATCTTGTGACCTGAAAAGGCCATCAAATCAATACCCAGTGCAGTCACATCAACGGCTTCATGCGGTACAGATTGGCATGCGTCAAGCACGACTATGGCCCCCACGGCATGCGCTAAGTCGGCGAGGCGGCGAACTGGGTTTACGGTACCCAACACATTAGACGCGTGAGTGAAGGAAAGTATGCGCGTCTTTTCATTTATCAGTGTGTCGATGTCGGTGAGGTCCAATTCTCCATCGTCGGTGACAGGAATGAACCGCAGATGTGCACCTGTGCGCTTTGACAACTCCTGCCAAGGAATGAGATTCGCGTGGTGCTCCATCTCAGTGAGGAGAACCTCGTCGCCGGGTCGCCATTGGATTGGAGACTCTGCGGCAGAGAGCGAGTAGGCGACTAGGTTTAACGACTCAGTGGCGCTTTTGGTGAATATAACTTCACGGGTTTGGGCTCCGATGAAACTCGCGACTACTTCGCGCGCACCTTCAAAAGCCTCAGTCGCCTCTTCGGCTAGCTGGTGTGCACCTCGATGCGCTGCCGCATTGTGATTCTCATAAAAATCTCGTTCGGCTTCCAGTACCTGCGTGGGCTTTTGACTAGTGGCACCAGAATCCAAATAAACCAACTTCTTCCCGCCTCTGACGGTGCGCCCAAGTAGCGGAAAATCCTGCTTGAGGATTTCCGCGTTGAGCGACGAGGCGGGCATATCTCTACTTGGTCGCGTATTCTGCGTAGCCTTCTGCCTCGAGGCGTTCTGCTAATTCTGAGCCACCCTGTTCGACGATGCGACCGGCAGAAAATACATGTACAAAGTCTGGCTTGATATGTCGAAGAATCCGGGTGTAGTGAGTGATGAGGAGCACTCCGAGGTCGCCGTTGGCAGCGATTCTATTAACTCCTTCAGAAACCACTCGCAAAGCATCAACATCGAGCCCTGAGTCTGTCTCGTCCAAGATGGCCATTTTTGGCTTGAGCAACTCCATCTGCAAAATCTCATGACGTTTCTTTTCGCCACCCGAGAAACCCTCGTTAACATTTCTTTCGGAGAAGGCGGGATCCATGGACAAGGCCGTCATTGCAGCTTTGACCTCGCCTACCCAGGTGCGCAATTTAGGTGCTTCACCGCGAATTGCAGTTGCCGCAGTGCGCAGAAAATTTGAGACGCTGACCCCTGGGACCTCTACTGGATATTGCATGGCCAAGAAGAGACCAGCACGTGCACGTTCGTCAACTGTCATTTCGAGCACGTCAGCCCCATCAAGAAGAACAGTGCCTGAAGTGACTTGATATTTAGGGTGCCCAGCAATCGAGTAAGCCAAAGTTGACTTACCCGAGCCGTTTGGGCCCATGATCGCGTGAATCTCTCCCGAGTTCACCGTGAGGTCTACGCCTTTAAGAATTTCCTTTGGACCATCTTCGGTCTCGACGCTTACGTGGAGATCGCGGATAACTAATGTGCTCATATTCACTTCCGATTTTCTGGGAGAGAGATTGTGACGGTGTCGCCGTCACGCGAGGTTGTATAAACTGGAATTGCAGTGGTTGCTGGAAATGACTCTGGCTCCCCCGTGCGAAGATCAAACTTCGATCCGTGGAGCCAACACTCGACAAAGTGACCTTCAATTTCGCCTTCTGAAAGCGATACATCGGCGTGCGAACAGAGATCTCCGACCGCGAATACCTCTTCGCCCACTCGCGCCACGCACACATCGTGACCATCGAGATTGACCTTAAGTGGTCGCCCGGAAACTAGTGAATCAAATGACAGTTTAAGCATTCGAAGCCTCGAGCGCTTCATCGATGACTCCGAGGAGTCGCTCTTCCAAGTCAGCAATGCCGATCTTGGTGATGAGCTCAGCAAAGAAGCCGCGCACGACAAGTTTGCGAGCCTCGTGGACTGGAATGCCGCGGGCTTGGAGGTAGAAAAGTTGCTCATCATCAAAGCGCCCGGTAGCACTTGCGTGACCGGCGCCGACAATCTCTCCAGTTTCGATCTCGAGATTGGGCACAGAATCTGCCCGCGCGTGATCGCTCAGCACCAAGTTGCGGTTGAGTTCGTAAGTGTCGGTTCCTTCAGCCACCGCACGAATCGCCACGTCACCAATCCACACAGTGTGGGCGCCCTCACCATGCAGAGCACCTTTATAGGTAACTCGAGACTTGCAATGCGACACGTCGTGCTCCACATGAAGTCTGTGCTCTAGATGTTGGCCAGTGTTTGCAAAGTAGAGCCCATTGAGCTCGGCGCTTCCCCCGTTGGCCAAGTAATCCACTCGAGGAGAGATACGCACGACTGAACCACCCATCGTGAAATGAGTTGCCGTAAGAGTAGCGTTTCTGCCTAATTCGAAGCGGTGTCTTGCAACGTGGACCGCCGTTGAAGACCATTCTTGGGTAGAAATAAACTGCACATTTGCTTCGTCGGCAATGCGTAATTCAATCTCCTCAGCCAAAGAAATGTCACCGAAATTCTCCACCACAATGGAAACCTTTGAATGCTTTCCCACCACAATAAGCGTTCGGGCGAAGCGTGAGCCACCAGCGCCCGAACGAACAATTCGTACTGTGCCCGAAGCGTCGGCGGGGATATCGATAAAGTCAACCTGCTCCACTCGCGCGCGGGCGTGCAAAGCTACTGCGTCGGTGGTCTCGTCGTGAGGGAGAACTTGAGCTTCGTTTGCAGGTACAGACTTATGTACTGCGATCGAGTCCCCACTCAACTCAAAACTAAGAACTCCCGAATTAGATGCGCTACCGTCATGCAGACCGCTTAAGCGGTTGAGTGGGGTAAAACGCCATGCTTCTTCGCGCCCCGTGGGCGTAGTGATGGTGCTCATTAACCGACAGCGCCTTCCATTTGGAGCTCGATAAGACGGTTGAGTTCGAGCGCGTACTCCATCGGCAATTCGCGCGCAATCGGCTCGATGAATCCACGAACAATCATGGCCATAGCTTCGTCTTCAGTCATGCCGCGAGACATTAAGTAGAAGAGTTGATCATCGCTCACCTTCGAGACAGTGGCTTCGTGTCCCATGGAGACGTCATCTTCGCGGACGTCGACGTACGGATATGTATCTGAGCGACTGATCGTGTCAACTAAGAGTGCATCGCATTTGACAGTGCTCTTGGAGTGGTGCGCACCCTCTTGAACCTGCACCAACCCGCGATACGAGGTGCGACCGCCACCGCGTGCAACCGACTTTGAGATGATCGTTGACGAGGTGTAAGGCGCAGCGTGCACCATCTTCGCCCCAGCATCTTGATGCTGACCCTCGCCGGCGAAAGCAATAGAGAGCGTCTCACCCTTTGCATGTGGTCCCATGAGATAGACCGCTGGATACTTCATCGTGACCTTGGACCCGATATTGCCATCAATCCATTCCATGGTGGCCCCTGCTTCACAGACGGCCCGCTTAGTCACCAAGTTGTAGACGTTATTCGACCAATTTTGGATCGTTGTATAACGGACACGAGCATCCTTCTTCACGATGATTTCGACCACCGCTGAGTGAAGCGAGTCAGAGCTATAGATCGGAGCAGTACAGCCTTCGACGTAGTGCACGTAAGAGCCCTCATCGGCAATGATTAAGGTGCGCTCAAACTGACCCATATTTTCAGTGTTAATGCGGAAGTAAGCCTGTAGCGGAATATCCACGTGCACGCCTTTCGGCACATAAATGAAAGAGCCTCCGGACCATACAGAAGTGTTGAGCGCAGCGAATTTGTTATCGCCCACCGGAATAACGGTTCCGAAATATTCTTTGAAGATTTCTGGGTGCGTCTTCAGCGCGGTATCCGTATCGAGAAAGAGAACTCCCTGCTCTTCAAGATCTTCGCGAATCTGGTGGTAGACAACCTCGGACTCATATTGAGCGGCGACGCCAGAAACCAAACGCTTCTTCTCGGCTTCAGGGATTCCGAGCCGGTCATAAGTGTTCTTAATCTCCTCTGGAAGCTCCTCCCACGTGGTGGCCTGCTTCTCAGTCGAACGCACAAAGTATTTGATGGTGTCGAAGAAGATGCCAGTGAGATCCGATCCCCACGTGGGCATCGGCTTCTTCTCGAAGAGTCTTAAACCCTTAAGGCGCATTTCAAGCATCCACTCTGGCTCACTCTTTTTTGCAGAGATATCACGTACAACCTCTTCATTGATGCCGCGGCGGGCGTTCGCTCCAGCTTTGTCAGAATCAGACCAACCAAATTCGTACGTGCCGATGCCGTCGAGCTCTGGATGCGCAGTGGTAGTCACAGATGTGCCTCTCGTTTACTTGATCTTTGCTGGTGATTGGATAGTGAGTGGAGCGGGAATATATGTAGTGCAGACGCCATCTCCATGTGCGATGGTCGCTAAACGCTGGACATGAGAACCTAAAATGCGAGAGAGCGCAGCTGTTTCTGCCTCGCACAATTCGGGGAATTCCGCGGCGACGTGGGCTACCGGACAGTGGTGTTGACAGAGTTGATCCCCATTGCCAAGCGAAGCCACCGATGCGGCAAAACCCTCAGCAGAGAGCGCCTCCACGAGCGCCGGAAGGCGCTCTTCCGTCTTCAAGTGAGCGACGGAGACTCGGCGCTCCAAATCCTGAGCCCGACTCTGAGCGAAACCTTCCAAGGCCGCCACCCCGCCTTGGGCGCGTAAGTAGCGCAAGGCGGCAGCTGCCAGATCGTCATATGACTGTGCGAAGTGAGCTCGTCCTGCATCCGTTACCACGAAGACTTTCGCAGGTCGACCACGGCCACGGGTGACCAAGCGCGGTTCGCGAGCTTCTAAGATTCCCTGGGCCACCAAGGTA
>RGER01000072.1 GCA_009917815.1 Actinomycetota bacterium | reverse complement strand
GTCACGGCTGCTCACAAATCTGCGCTCCTCGCTCACGGACCGTCAAAGATCCATCGCTTCTCCTTTGCAAATATTGCTGCGCTCGCGTAATCCCTCCACAGTTAATAAGGAGCGCGGCGCAAAGCCGCCTACTTTCGCCATTCTGCTTCGGTGAATCAAGAGACAGGTAAACGCGGAGAAGTTTTGGCGGCGGCATTTCTAGAAAGAGCCGGATTAGAAATCCTAGATCGTAATTGGCGTTGTGCCGCCGGCGAGATTGATCTCCTGGTGCGCGACGGCGCAACGATAGCCGCCATCGAAGTTAAGACTCGCACCACCGGGCGCACCGGACACCCCTTAGAAGCGATTACTCCTCGCAAACTGCACCGACTCCACTTGCTTCTTCGCATGTGGGTCTATGAGAAGGAGTTGCGCGGCTATGACCGACTCCGCGTCGACGGCTTAGCGATCACTCTGCTACCCAAAGTTTTCATCGACTATCGAAAGGGAATCTAAATGGCCCTAGCAAAGGTGTACTCCGTGGCCCTTCTGGGAGTGGCGGGCCATGTGGTGGAAGTAGAAGCCGATATTGCTGATGGAGTTCCGGCCTTTAACTTGCTCGGGCTACCTGATGCCGCACTCTCCGAATCGCGAGATCGCGTTCGCTCTGCATTGATCAATTCTGGCGAAGCGTGGCCGAATAAGCGCACCACTGTCGCGCTTTCCCCGGCCTCACTCCCCAAGCGCGGAAGTGGGTTTGACCTCTCGGTCGCGCTCGCGCTGCTCGCTGGCGAAAAGAAGATTCCATCAGAGCGGTTGGGCGCCACCGTGGTCTTGGGGGAGTTAAGTCTCGATGGGCGCATTCGCGCTATTGCCGGCGCGCTTCCTGCCATGGTGGTGGCGCGCGATGCTGGTTTTAGTCGCGCCATTGTTCCTCGCGCAAACTTGGCAGAGGCGAGTCTGATTCCCGGTATCGAAGTCTTCGGGTTTTCTCAATTAATAAACGTGGTGGCATTTCTCCGTGGTCTGGAATTTCAAGAAGATGATGAGTTCGAGAGTGTTGAAAACCCATCTACTGTTCCGGACCTTGCTGATGTGCTCGGGCAATACGAAGCGCGTCGAGCGATCGAAATTGCTGCCGTAGGTGAGCATCATCTCTTAATGATGGGTACTCCTGGTGCCGGAAAGACCATGCTCGCCGAACGCTTACCCTCGATCATGCCGCCGCTCGATACCGATGCAGCCATCGAAGTCACTTCCATCCACTCCATCGCCGGGTTAGTGAAAGGAAGCACGCCACTGATTCGCACGCCACCCTTTGTGGCACCGCACCACAGTGCAACACGGTCTGCGATCATCGGCGGTGGCATGAATCAACCTAGGCCCGGAGCTATCTCTTTGGCTCATCGTGGTGTGCTCTTTCTCGATGAAGCACCAGAATTTGTAAGTGGGGTGCTCGATGCGCTGCGGGAACCACTCGAGTCTGGAGTGGTGTCACTTGCGCGTACTGGCGGCACGGCGCTCTTTCCGGCTCGCTTTCTCCTAGTGCTCGCTGCAAATCCATGCCCCTGTGGTCGATTTACCGGAGATGGCCGTGCATGTAATTGCACACCCCTTGCTATTCGTCGCTATCTCTCCAAGCTCTCGGGGCCACTGCTCGATCGCGTTGACTTACAAATCTTTGTAGAACCGGTGAGTCGAGTTGCTTTGGCGGCCAGCGATGTGGGGGAGGCGAGTGCGGTGGTGCGTGAGCGTGTACTGCAAGCGAGAGAACGTACTTCGGTTCGACTTGCAGGAAGCGGGTTTGCTACGAATGCGCATGTTTCAGGGAGTGCGTTGCGCCGCGAATTCGCGGCAAGCGATGACGCTATGGCTCTGATCCATCGCGAACTTGAACATCATCGAGTTACCGCTCGTGGGCTACATAAAGTATTGCGAGTCGCATGGAGTATTGCTGATCTAGCCGGCCATGATCGACCTCGTCGAGAAGATGTTGCGGAGGCTTATCTCTTGCGTAGTGGCATTTCACAACTGGTGGGTGCTGCATGAGAAGTGAATACGATGCCCGACGCATTTTGATGGCAGTCTGCGAACCGGGTCTGACCCACATCGCCTCTAGTGTCGAACGGCATGGCGCACCCGAGACGCTCGAGCGATTACGTGCAGGTCACTTTCATGAAGTGGCCAGTGTGGCAACACGTGCGATCCAAGATTTAGATGAGCGAGAGTTGGCAGAGGAGTGGCGACGATCTGGGGCAGAACTCCTCATCCCATCTGATGCCCAATGGCCACGATCGTTAAATGATCTCCAGGTTCCGCCGATTGCGCTCTCACTCGTCGGCGGTGGCCAGATAGGAGCACTTTCATCCTCTGTCGCAATTGTGGGTTCGCGTACGGCCACCTCTTACGGAGTCCGGGTCGCCGAAAATTTTGCGGCGCAATTATGTGATCGCGGATTCGCGATCGTCAGTGGTGGCGCCTTTGGTATCGATGCGGCCGCTCACCGTGGAGCGCTCGCCGCGAACGGTGTCACCTGCGCCGTGCTTGCATCTGGCGTGAGTCGTAGTTATCCCGTGGCGCACTCTCGCCTCTTTGCACAAATAGCCGAAGGCGGGCTACTTATCTCGGAGGTGCGTCCGCAAGCCTTCGCCTTTCGATCTCGATTCCTGGTGCGTAATCGGCTGATAGCCGCGCTTTCGTTAGGGACGATCGTGGTGGAAGCAGCGGTTCGCAGTGGTTCCCTCCGTACCGCATTCGATGCGGCCGAACTTCACCGTTATGTCATGGGCGTTCCCGGAGCGATCACCTCGCCCATGTCGGCGGGGGTGCATCGACTCATCTCTGAGAACGTAGCTACTCTCATTACTCAGGTAGAGGATGTCATTGCACTCATTTCACCGTTAGATATTCCACGGGTAGATCATCCACTTCTCGCATTGCTCTCACGCCGGCAAGGCATCACCGCCGAAGAGTTGGCGCATTTAGGTGCACTCGAAGTGAGTCAAGCTTTCGCCGCCCTCGCAGAATTGATGGCGCTCGGCGCAGTGGTTCGCGATAGTAGAGGCGCATTTCTACTCGCGCCTGCTTGACCTTCGCAATACTTTCCGCGACCGTGTCAATATGGAACGCCCTGAACTAGAAGTGACCGCGGAATTCGCCCGGGCGCTCGATGGCTTCCGAAGTTATCTCGTCGATGAACGTAACCTCTCGGAGAATACGGTGCGCGCCTATCTCAATGATCTTGAAACGCTCGGTGATTATGCCCGCCGTGAAGAGAAGGGCGATCCGGCTGCTCTCTCGCTCTCGTTAGTCCGTTCATGGTTAGCAACCATGCAACTCTCGGGAGCTGCGCGCACGTCGATGGCCCGTCGAGCCTCTTCGATTCGAGTCTTTACCGGGTGGGCGCATCGTCGAGGGTTTATCGAAAGTGATTTTGCGGCCACGTTGGTCTCTCCTAAATCACATCGCACTCTGCCTGGAGTGCTGAATCGTGGCCAGGCCGATGAAGTTCTCGATGCATTAGATGCTGCAGCGAATGAAGATGAAACTCCTCTCACCCTTCGCGATCGCGCAATCGTCGAAGTGCTCTACGCCACTGGAATTCGGGTCTCTGAACTCTGTGGCCTCAATCTAGAAAGTCTTAATTTTGATCGACGCACCCTTCAAGTGATTGGTAAAGGAAATAAAGAGCGCACAGTTCCTTTTGGCGATCCTGCGCGCCTGGCACTTGAATCCTGGATTGAACGCGGAAGAGATTCCATGATCAAAGAGAGTTCACGCGCGCTCTTTGTGGGCGTGAAGGGGAAGCGGATTGATCCACGTACGGTGCGCACCCTCGTCCATGAGGCGATGTTGGCATCTCCGGGTGCGCCCGATATGGGTCCACACGGATTGCGCCACTCTGCGGCCACGCACCTTCTTGAAGGCGGCGCGGATTTAAGAACTGTGCAGGAGATTTTGGGGCACGCTTCACTTGGAACGACGCAGATTTACACGCATGTATCTATCGATCGACTCAAAGAGGCTTTCAAAAACGCTCATCCCCGCGCCTAGCGGCTAAACATTTAGCGTTTAACGGCAGTTAAACCTTCGTCGAAGATATTCAAGAAGAGATCAACATCCTTGGTAGTGAGCACCATCGGCGGTTTGATCTTCAGCACGTTGTTATCAGGGCCATCACACGAAAGGAAGACGCCGCGTTCTTTGGCGTACTCGATGAGGTCGCCCATCTCTTCGGTGGCTGGTTTTTCGTCGCGCATTAATTCCACGCCGATAAAGAGACCGGATCCGCGCACGTCGCCAATCATTGAATGGCGCTTACTCATCTCTCGCACGCCATCAGTGAGGTACTTACCCATGTTGATGGCGTTGGCTTGCAGATGAGCATCTTGAACGACTTCGAGTACGGCAAGACCGACTGCTGCGCTGACCGGATTGCCACCGAAGGTGTTGAAGTACTCCATGCCGTTATGGAAAGAAGCAGCTACTTCGGGGGTGGTGACAACCGCGGCAAGTGGGTGACCATTTCCGAGCGGCTTGCCCATGGTGACGATATCTGGCACCACATCGTGCAACTCAAAGCCCCAGAATTTGTGGCCCACTCGACCTAAGCCAATTTGCACTTCATCTGCAATCGCCAGCCCGCCGGCGGCCCGTACTTGTTCGTATGCGTTCTTCAGGAATCCATCGGCGAGGACGATTTGTCCTGCCGTACTGACGATGGCTTCTGAGATGAACGCTGCAAGTGGTTGATTGAGGTCTGCGAGAGTGGCCGCAAAGTCTGCGGCGTATTGACTGCCGGCGGCTGCGCCAGTGTGCACTCCGCGATACGGATCGGGCAGGTTCGCCACGCGCACATACTCCGGCGCACCTTGACCACCTTTGCCGAGGAACTTGTACGGGCTGATGTCGACCACGCTAGCGGTATGGCCGTGGTAGGCATGCTTAAGTGCGATGAAACCGCGAGCTTGTGTGTGTGCTCGAGCGAGGCGAATGGCTAGATCGTTCGCTTCACTTCCAGAGTTGACGAAGAAGACCACACTCAGTGGATCCGGGAGAGTGCTGGTGAGCGCGCGAGCATATTCCACAATATTTTGGTGGAGGTAGCGCGTATTTGTATTCAGTGCAGCCATTTGCGCGGCCCCGGCGGCAACCACGCGGGGATGGCCATGGCCGACGTGCGCCACGTTATTGACCAGGTCGAGATAGGCCTTCCCATTGACGTCGTAAAGATACGCACCTTCGCCGCGGACAATCTCGAGAGGTGTTCGGAAGTTGAGACTGAGATTACGTGAAAGTACCGTCTTTCGATCTTCACGAATGACGTCAGTGGAGAGATGCGCATGCGCGTCAGTTCCGGTGGCGATGCCAAGTGCCAAGTTGGGATTCGGTGAGATGCTGCGCCAGAGCGAGATTTCATCCTTCGGTGCCACGCCATACACATCAAGTCCCATGCCACAAAGATCCGTCAGCAGTTGGAAGTGGGTATGTGGGGGCCATCCTACGTTTTCATGTTCTTGCCCGATCGTGGCAATTTGATCGCCGGCGTTGACTTTCATACCTACAGAAAGTCGGGGAAGTGATTCGCGCGATAAGTGTCCGTAGAGCGTCCAGAAGGGAATGCCTTCGGTGGTTTCGTGGCGCAGAAGAATGACCGGACCGTAGTCGAGCGGGGTGTTGTTGTCGTTAAAGGCATCGACTACACCGTCGAGCGCTGAGTACACGGGTGAACCTGCAGGGAGGAAGAGATCGACACCTAAATGAATAGTGCGCGCACTGGGGCTTGCTGTGTTGTACGCATCTCCCTGGTAAACATTTCGGTTTTCACAGTAATGACCAATCGCTACATCTGCACCCTTGGATGCCATGAGATTGGCGATGTCTTCGCTCCATCGAGGTATCGAAGTATTTTCGACCGACCAATCTAGGTAGATGTACTTATGATCCTTAAAAGGCGGACAGACTACATCTGCACGCTTAGCAACTGTCGATAGATATTGGCGCACGGCGCGTGAGTTGGGATTTCCTTCGTAACCGCACGCATCGCGGAAGCGGAAATGCGAGTGATTGAAATCAGTGGCATGCAATTTCAAGAGAAGCGCTGGGATGACACCTTGACTGATGTTCAAGTATTCATTGGTGGGATCTGCCGCACTCTGCACGGCTGCGTTTACGACGCTCATCGCCAGACGTACTTTGGTGAGGGGCAGGAGGAGCTCTAATTCACTAGGGGAGAGCGGTGAGGTGATGTGATAACCGCGCACAAGTGGCAAAAGCGCTTTTACTGGGTCATCGTGACCGATGGCAGCGTACGAAGCTGCAACTGCGAGGCCAATAATTTTGGCGCCAAGCACGATATCGCCAAAGTCGATCACACCGATGCCGCGTTCGCTGACAAAGATGTTGTAATCGTTGGCATCGTTATGAATCATCTGTCGTGGCAAGATCGCAAGTTTTGGAAGGTGCACTTCGCGGAAATCTTCTAGTACTTCTATGACAACGTTTCGCAAAGTTTCGTCGGTGATGCGATGCACATGTTGCGAGAGGCGACCCGCTTGCATCATATTCCACATAAATTCTCGAGTGAGAATTTCTTCGATGGGTTCGGTGATCTCCAACTTTGCGAGTTCTTTATCTATACGCCCCAGAATAATTCCGAGTTCTCGTAGATCGTCACTCGTGGTTTGGGTCTCCGCCCAAGCGTTGCCTTCGACCCATGTAAGTAATCGTGCCGTGCGGCCGCCAGGGATATCGACCGATATCTCGCCGCCCAGCGCACGCACTGGGGTTGGGAGGTGTGGCGCTAAATGTGAGAGTGCAGTGAGTGCGCGATCTTGCAGCGCGAGCCAATCACGATGCCCAGGTTGATGAATCTTTAAGACAAAGTCCCGGGTGGCGCCATCTACCTCTGCGGTGATGCGGTAATTGAGATCGCGCTCGCCGTTAAGTTGCGTGGCACTCCCATCGATTCCGAAGTATTTCTTAACGGTTTCAACGGGATCGAGAGGTGCTCCAGACATGCACCCAGCCTAATGCCGACCCTGGCGATCCGCCGAGCCTTCACGGAGCGCCTTGGCAGCGAGCTCGCAATTCCAGCGCGACCTCTGGTGAAAGTTCGAGATCAGAAACGAGTCGGGAAGTTTGAGCCTGGCTCAGAGGGGCGAAGAGTTCGATTCCCTCTAATTCGCCTTCGCTATTGTGATCTAGATTGACCGTCGAGGAGTATGCGGCCGTCCAGGCAACTTTGGCCTGGGAGTTCGTTGGTGAAATACGAAGGTATTGCGCCTCGAACTTTTGGTCTGCTTGAAATAACGCGCTCATCACTGCCTCTCTGACCAGGCGGTCGAGATTACGGTAACCGTATTTCGCTCATTCGGAAGTGCATCGACCCAGACTTTTAACTCACCGTAACTTGGAACCCAAGATTGGAGGAGAAAGCTGCCGGTCGGCGTTCGCCAACAAGAGTGAGGGCTGAGGAGTGCGCTCATGACATTTCCTTGCGATATTTCTCGCTCCTCCATTCGTTTAAGAGCATGCTCGCTGAATTTGATCCGTATCTTGCGGCTAAGAGGGTAGGAGATGGGTCTGCAAGTGCGGCAGCAGCGAGAGCGGGTCGAGATAGG
>RGER01000071.1 GCA_009917815.1 Actinomycetota bacterium | reverse complement strand
GTCGGAATTCTTAACCTGGTAATTCTTGTAGGCATTATCAAAGTATGGAGAAACGCAAAGAGTGGAAAGTTTTCACACGAGCATCTAGACCAAATGCTCAACGATCGCGGCTTAGTGAAGCGACTCTTTAAGGGTCGATTCGCTAAGGGATTTGATCACTCGTGGCAGCTCTATCCCATCGGTCTACTCTTTGGATTGGGATTCGATACTGCAACCGAAGTTGCACTCCTTGGTCTTTCCGCCACTGCTGCGGT
Source organism: Actinomycetota bacterium (assembly GCA_009917815.1). Taxonomy (GTDB): domain Bacteria; phylum Actinomycetota; class Actinomycetes; order Nanopelagicales; family Nanopelagicaceae. The sequence goes on along the minus strand of RGER01000071.1, from coordinate 7,395 downwards.
GGGAACCGTAGGTGGATTCCTGCCACCGCTTGCGATCATCGCGCTACCAATCATTTTCGCTGCGGGAATGTCGCTGATGGACTCTCTCGATGGCATCTTCATGATTAAGGCGTACTCGTGGGCCTTCACCAGCCCACTTCGTAAGATCTATTACAACCTCACCACGACGACCCTTTCTATCTTCGTTGCCCTCGTGATTGGCACCATAGAACTAGTAAGTGTTCTAGCCGGGCACACGGCGATCGGCAATTACGAACCTTTCAAGACCATCGCAAATATCGACCTGGGGTCTCTCGGCTACTTTATTGTCGGATCTTTCGTGGGCGCCTGGCTTCTTTCGGTGATTATCTGGCGGGTACGCAAGTACGAAGCGAAGTATTCATCTGGAATTAGTGAGACAGAACATACTCACCGCGAGCTTCATATCGACTAGAGTATTTCTGGAGGTTCAACATGCCGACAGAATCAGTTGCTGAAAGTCCCCTTGCTACCGCCCTCTCACAATTGCGCACCGCAGTTGATTATTTAGGGCTCTCTGAAAGCGAGTGGGCCACCCTTTCCACCCCCCGTCGCATCCTCGAAGTAGCGGTACCACTGCGCCGCGACGATGAGCGAGTGGAGATGTTCAAGGGATATCGAGTCCAGTACTCGACCACCCGCGGACCTTCGAAGGGCGGTGTGCGCTTCCACCCGGATATTGATCTGGACGAGACCATCGCACTTGCAATGCTCATGACATGGAAGTGTGCACTCACTAACTTGCCTTACGGTGGCGCAAAAGGTGGCGTTGCTGTTGATTCCGGAACATTGTCGCTACGTGAAAACGAGCGACTCACTCGCCGCTACACCAGCGAGATTCTCCCCATCATCGGACCAGAGCGCGACATTCCTGCCCCCGATGTCGGGACAGATGAACGCAATATGGCGTGGATGATGGATACCTACTCGGTCAATGCGGGTTACTCAGTTCCCGGAGTTGTCACCGGTAAGCCGATTGTGCTCGGCGGATCACTGGGTCGTAACAGTGCGACAGGTGACGGAGTGGCGATTGCGGCACGTGAAGCGTTGAAGGCGCGCAATATTCCAATCGAAGGTGCCCGCGTCGCAATTCAAGGATTTGGAAAAGTTGGATACTGGGCAGCAAAGGCTGTCGAGAAGATGGGCATGAAAGTCGTGGCCATCACCGACGTTTCAGGTGGTGCAACTGGCTTCGCAACAATTGATGAGTTGTGGGATGGCATCAAAGAACACGGAACCCTGGCAAACATTCCTGGGTTAGAGCGCATCACGAACGATGAACTCTTGCACTTTGATTGTGATGTTTTGATTCCAGCGGCGCTAGCTGACTCTCTCACCGGAAAGTCGGCTCTTGGCGTGCGAGCGAAGGTAATTGTCGAGGGTGCCAACGCACCTACAACGCCGGCCGGAGATGACATCTTGAACGATAAAGGCATCCTTGTAGTTCCAGATATTTTGGCAAACAGCGGCGGAGTTATCGTTTCCTATTTCGAGTGGGTCCAAGATAATCAGGATTACTTCTGGACCGCTGACGAAGTTGCAGAACGCCTCAACAAGATGATGATGCGCGCTGTCACAGAAGTTCATGCGTTGGCAGATGGCAAGGGAATTAGTTGGCGGACGGCGGCGCATGCCTTAGGTGTAGGCCGAGTAGCTGAGGCCCATAAACTCCGCGGTCTCTACCCCTGATCTACCCCGCTCGATTCGCTCTCACCTCTAGCCGAAATGTGGTTTTTCAGCCACGATAGAGGCCATGAGTAGTCGTTGCAGCGTGGCCTCCATCTTGGCCGAATCCGCCCGTCGTTTTCCCACCAAAGATGCCCTCGTGCTGGGACCAGTTCGGGTGCCTTATGCCGCGGTCTGGGATCAAGCCTTGCGCTATGGCGCGGTGTTGCAAGCCCGCGGTGTGAAGCCGGGGGATCGAGTCGCTTTACTTATTCCTAACATTCCGCAATTCGCTTTTGCTTATTACGGCGCGCTATCTGTCGGTGCCAGTGTCGTTCCGGTGCACTCGCTCTTGAAGCACGACGAGATGGAATACATCCTTCGCGATTGCGGCGCTAAGGTCATGGTGGGCGCCGCACCGCTTCTGGGTGAGGGAGCGGTAGCCGCAAAAGCGGCAGGTGTGGATTTATTAGGCGTGCTCGATGGTTGTCCGGAGGGTATTGATCGTATTGAGGCGTTAGCGGCTGCCGCTACACCGCTTGCAACGTACCTTCCTCGCAATCCGCAAGATGAAGCCGTTGTTCTCTACACATCTGGCACTACGGGAAAGCCCAAGGGCGCCATGCTTTCGCACGACAACATTCTTTGGAATGTGAACACGATTGCCTTTGACACTATTGAACTGAAATCTACTGACGTACTCCTAGGCGCTCTTCCACTCTTTCATTCGTTCGGACAAACCGTTGTTCTTAATGGTGGATTCCGCGTAGGTGCCACCATCGCTCTAGTTCCAAGGTTTGAACCTGCATCCGCACTTGAATTACTGGTGAGTGAGAAAGTCACGATTCTGGCAGGCGTTCCTACGATGTTCATTGCACTCTTGGAAGCTGCAAAAACAAATTCGGATCGTCCTCCGCTTCGCATGGCAGTCAGTGGGGGTGCGGCTATCCCAGTTGCCACTATTGAAAAGGTAAAAGAAGTCTTCGACATTGATATTTACGAAGGGTATGGCCTTTCAGAAACATCGCCGGTCGCAACGTTTAACCAAGAGCGCTATGGCCGCAAGCCAGGAACCGTGGGATGTGCGATCTGGGGTATCGACGTTGAGATCGCAGATGCAGATATTGCCGATCGTATTGTGCTCATGCCTCAAGGCGAGCGCGGTGAAATCGTAATTCGTGGGCACAATATCTTTAATGGTTATCTCAACAAGCCTGAAGCGACGGCCGAGGCGATTATTGATGGATGGTTCCGTAGTGGCGATGTAGGAATCAAAGATGAGGATGGATTCATCAGCATTGTGGACCGCACCAAAGACATGATTATTCGCGGTGGTTTCAATGTCTACCCACGCGAAGTCGAAGAAGTCATCATTCGCTTTCCGGGTGTGAAGCAAGTCGCGGTGATTGGAATTCCACACGACATACACGGTGAAGAGATTGTTGCCGTCATCGTCGCTGAAGAGGGCGCTGTCACCGCAGTTGAACTTATTGAATGGACTAAGGAGAACATCGGTTCCTACAAATACCCGCGCCACGTGGAATTTGTCGCCGAAATGCCGCTCGGTCCGAGTGGCAAGGTCTTAAAGCGGGTATTACTGGAGCAGTTTAAGAAGTAACTACGCCAGTGGACGATTGTTGGAATCTGGAATATTACGCATGGCGATCAAGATGAGATCGATGAGTTGCCAGACACCACAGCCACCCAACGTGAGTAATTTTGCGATACCGAGACCTGTGTAACCGAGGTAGAAACGATCGATACCAAGGCCGCCAAGGAAGATGCTCAGAAGGAGCGCCGTCAAAAAATCCTTGTCTGAGAAGATCCCGGGGATTTGCTTGAGCTGATAAGAGGCTCCCGATGCATCATCGCGCACTACCAGATCACCTGAAATAAGTTTTGCTTGCGCCCAACTCTGCAAGGTCACGTAATCTACTGATTGTGGTCCTTGGCCGGGCAAGAAAATGGTCCAAGTAGGGTTATGCATCGTGGTCTCTCCTAGTGGCGAAGCAGCATAGTTAGCCGCGAATACGGGCTCAGCACTTTCGTGACTCTTCTTTTTTAGACCAATCATGCCAAAAATCAATAGCCAGATCGGAGCCACGTAACTAGTTGGAAAATAGTGATTAAGGAATTGGCCCTGAAAGGTCCATTGAAAGTCGTTATGAAATCTTATGAATGTTGGAATAAATAATATAGGGAAAACTAGTAATGAGAATATACCAATTGATGAAGCGATAATTCCAAATATTCGTAATTGAAAAAGTGCACTAAAAATGAGAAGTACCAAACCGATCATTGTTGCTATGGCAGCCAAATTAATAAGGGCAAACGAAATCGAAACGAAAGTGTACTGCGACATCTCAGAATCTTTTATGGCTCGAATGGATTGCCAGAGCCATTGCGGAGAACGCCACATCTCGTTCCACGAAAGTGTGATGATCAGCAGGAGCGCGGCGCCTGAAGCGGCCACGATTGAAATTGGTTGAATTTTCTGCTTCATGGCAATAATGAAAGCATAAGAAGATAGGTTAAGAAAACTCTTCTAGTCAGTGTGAGCAGAAGAAGACCACTCCTGCATATCGTTCATGATGCTGACCCAGCCCTTGTAATCAATCATTTCGGGGGTGGCCCCACCGAGCGTTTTCCCTAGATTTGCACGAAATTCGGGAAAATCGATAGCCGCTTGCGCCAACGTATTCGTATAAGTACGAATGGTAAAAAGGATGTCCCCAGTCTTGGGGAACTTCCGTAAAGTTTGCCGTTCTCTCCTGAAGTAAAGATGATCAGGAAGATTATCTTTCGTGACAGTGATGGAATCCGCGCGCCTCACCGGCACCGGCTGATGTAAATCGGGCGTATCCATAATCGTCCAATTCACCCGCCACATAGGACGGTCAACCGTCATTTTGTCGAAGAGACTTTGTGTTGCGACGCCAATTTTTTCTGCATAATGAGGTACGGGATCGTGAATGCCTAGCAAGCTTTTACCAATCTTGTCGCGCGGATCCCACCGACTGGGAAAACAGATGCTCCCCGCGGTTAATACCCAATCCTGACCTTGCTGCGTCATGAGGCAAAGGTCTTCTTGCACCAAGAGAGAAGCCGCTTCCAAGGGGTGCAAATTTGAATCTATCGAGATGGGTGATGGCCATCTCTCTGGAAATCGACTAGGTAGGTACTTTAAGAATTCAGCGAGGACCTCTCTGGAGCCGTCATCTCCCTCGGGTACCGATACGAAGACGCGATCGTGTCGCTCCGCCAGTAACTTTTTCTTAAGTTCAATATCTTCGTTATAAAAAGCATCAATCTCGATCCAGTTGTTGAGATCAAGAACGCGCGCACCAATATGCATTCGATCAGGTTTGCCATCAACTGGGTTATACATGATCTGCACTCCTGGATATAAAGAATGGAACTAGATTAAAGAAGCCGATAGGCCCGTCGAGCATTTTCATTAGCCATCCAGTTGAGATATTTAATCGCATCTTTCTCGCCCATACCATCTGCATCGACCCATTTTTGAAGGATCTTTCCCATCGCAACTCTCCACACGTGCGTACCCAAGTAGTAGAGCTCAGGTAGTCCGAATGCATCAGAAGAGAAGAGAACTTTGCTCATCGGCGCCATTTCGACTGACTCGGCGATAATGGTTGGACTTGAAAGCCCGGTCCAATGCCCGGCTGCACCAGTATCTAAATAAACGTGTGGGTACACCTGAGCTAGGTAGCCTGATTCGCGAACGAATGGATAGCAATGCAAGAGCATGATGCTGACACCAAGATCGACCGTTCGCCTGAGAAACTCAGTCATCTGTGTGGGATCACATCTGTGCATCACGATGTCCGAGTCTCCATAGCCCACGTGGAATTGAATAGCGGTTCGATAATCGACCGCTTCCCAAAGAATATGGCGAAGTAGCACTGGATGATTCATTCGCGGGGTTCTCTGTGTTGCTACTTCCGCTAACCACTCTCCTGCCGCTTTTGTTACTTCGGCTTTCGTTGGGCGATCTGGATCAAAATCCAATCCGTATCTATATGCCATGACCGACTTAAATCCAACGGCATCCTTTGCAGCTAGTGCAAGCGCGTCAGCGTAATCCGTAATGAAGGTATCCGCTGTTGTATGGCGGGCCATGCCTTCAGCCACGGTCTCTAACCTAACAATCTCTCGAGCTTTCGTTCCAGGTGTAATTGTGGCCATCTCCTGGGGAAGCAGAACGTTATCGCTCTTAAAACCTGAATCCACAAGAAAGGTTTCGATGCCAGTTGTGGGAAGAAGAATCTTGGTTACTTCGGCTTGACCTAATTGATATCGGCGTGAAAAGTATTCATCTGGGGAGCAATGTTTTGAGAGTCCGAGTAGGGGTGCACAGAGCGATCGCATCATGATGCCTACGGGAGAATCGAAAATTGTCATTCCGTGGGGCTCGGGCCAATCAGACTCAGTTGCAATGATCTCGAAGTCAGCACGTTCTACATTCCCTCGTACGACACCGTGACAGTGATTATCAGTGAGTGGAATCGAGGCGGCGAGATCTATAAGTCGTTGGGACATGAATGCTAGGCTACCCGCCTGCCTTCGAAAAGTAAGCCCAAAGTACCGGGAATTTATCTGTGCTTGAGGAGTAGACATGAATCATGGCGAGATAGTCCTCTTTAGTTGGAGTGATTACGTAGGGCTGATGCGCTGCCGAGGAGTTCCACTCTCGGAAGTTGATCGACGTATGGAATATGGGCTTGGTTGGGCGGTCGCAGGTCAGGCGCAATCACCTTTCGCAGACCTAGCTCCCAATCCCTGGGGACCCATGCTCGAAGTGCGCCAAGTTCCAGTGCCATCTACCAGAACTAGGATAGATATTTGGGATGATGCACCTGCCTTCCACTTCTATCTATGTGATTCAAAAGTAAGTAGCGGAGAAAACTGGGATTGTTGCACTCGTGGTTTCCTTAAGAAGGCCCTCGAAGATTTTAAGTCTGAAACCGGGTTGAACTTCGTCGCCGCTTTTGAGCACGAATTCATGCTCATGGATGATCCTTTGCCTGCGGCACCTTCATTCACAATCGAAACGATGCGCAACGTGGCAAAGTTCACTCAAGATATGACGTACGCACTTACTCAAGCAGATATTGGTCTGGAAACCGTCGAACCCGAATTTGGTGAGCATCAATATGAGGTCACTTGTGCCCCAGCTGTAGGCCTCGTTGCTGCAGAGCGAGCAATTATTGCTCGAGAAGTTATTCGCGAATGCGCCAGACGACTTGGACTTCGCGCTTCTTTCTCCCCCAAAGTAAAAGCCGACGGCATCGGGAACGGTGCACATGTACATTTTAGTTTTCAAGATTCGACGGGTAAGAATGTCACCGCAGATTTGAACAAAAAACATGGTGCAAGCACGTTGGCTCAGCAATTCATTGCTGGCGTTGTAAGGCATATGCCAGCAATTTGTGCTCTGACGTCGCCTAGCCCAGTTTCATATTTTCGACTTGGTCCACAGCATTGGTCGGTCGGGTACGCAAGTTTTGGAGTACAGAATCGCGAAGCAGCAATTCGCATATGTCCGTCACCATCTTCTGAATCCGAAGAAATGGTACGTGGGTACAACTTAGAATTACGCGCTCCCGATGCAACTGCAAGTCCCTATCTGGTACTCGGTGCACTTATTCGAGCAGGTTTACAAGGCATTCGGGAGAAACTCGAAGCACCTCA
>RGER01000008.1 GCA_009917815.1 Actinomycetota bacterium | reverse complement strand
TAGATGTTGTTGTCGGTGACCTTTACGCAGAGAAAAAGGCGAGCGCACTAAAAGCCGAGAGTGCAGATATTTATGTCGGTGATCACCCTGGAGATGTACGCGGCGCCAAGAGTGCAGGCGCAGTCAGTGTTGCGGTCACCACCGGCCCCATCTCGCGTGAAGCTTTGGCGCTCGAGGGGCCAGACGTCATCCTTAACTCGCTACTTGAGTTTCCCGCCTGGCTCAAGGCATGGCATGACGAGTGGCTACTGACGCCCGCTAAGTCACGATAAACTCTCCTTATGAGCAACTCACCTTCCGTTATCGAGTTAGCTCGCGCTGCCGCAAACCTTGAAGCCGATGGCGCCGAATTTGTCGGCACGCACCTCTCGGTAGAAGATGACGACGATCGACTCCATACGCACCTTTTCGAATCCTCATTGCCCGGTTATACGCAATGGCGTTGGGCGGTTACGGTTGCCCAACTCGAAGATGGCGAAGCCACGATTTGCGACGTTGTACTTATCCCTGGTCCTGATGCCCTGTTGGCACCGGAGTGGATTCCGTGGGAGAAGCGCGTACTTCCGGGAGATCTCGGTGTCGGCGATGTGCTTCCTACGCGCGCCGATGATCCGCGACTGGTTCCCGGGTATGCGGGCTTGCCTGCTGACGAAGAATTAGATCTCGTTGCGCTCTGGGAGTTTGGTTTAGGGCTCGTTGCGCATCGTGTGCCTTCTTCCTGCCCATAGCAGGGTCACTCAGGTCGGCTTTTGGCGTCTGTGGCAACGAGTACGCCCCCGACGATGCCCGTGTGGTGAGCGTAGATCACGGCTGTGGCGCGCATAGCCAAGCCCTAGTTCTCGATTAACGGGTATCCTTTTCCACTCTGGTAGGAAACCAGTCTTAGTGAGCAAGGAGTCTTCTCATGCCATCAGGCAAAGTGAAGTGGTTTAGCCTCGAAAAGGGCTTCGGCTTCATCGCATCAGAAGAGGGCGAAGATGTTTATCTCGCAGCTTCTGCGTTGCCGGCCGGTGTGAGCACGGTGAAGCCAGGAACGAAATTGGAGTTCAGCGTGGCTGATGGTCGTCGGGGCCCACAGGCGCTCTCCGTCACCATCGTTGAGGCGCCACCATCACTTGCCGAGAATTCCCGCATCGATGGCGATGACCTGGCTGCGATCATCGAAGATGTCATCAAAATTCTTGATCGTCTTGGAAATGGTTTGCGCCACGGAAGATTCCCCACGTCGGTGGAGGCCGGTCGCACTGCAAAAGTTCTTCGTGGCATTGCCGATCAGATTGAAAAACTCTAAGTAGTTTCGCGTCGACGGTCATTCTTTCGAGTTCGATAAGTTCCATAACACCCTAAGAGCGCGCCCACGACGCATGCCTTAAATGCTGTTCCCGCGCCCATAAAAGCCGTGACGATAGCGCCGAGCGCCCAGAGCACCGTGCCGGTGAGAATAATCCGGCCCTCCTTGATGATCAATGGGGGCATCTCTCGCATCATGCGCTGATCTTACCTCGCTGACCTATCCGACGGTCTAGAGTGGTGCAAATGAGCGGGGCGATGCGATCTTTCCAACATCGCAATTACCGACTCTTCTTCGCCTCGAGCGTAGTTTCCAACATTGGTACCTGGGTACAGCGGGTAGCGCAAGATTGGTTGGTGCTCCAGCTCACCCATAGTGGAACTGCGCTAGGCATTGTCACCGGTTTGCAATTTCTTCCCACACTCTTATTCAGCCTTCTCGGTGGATCGATTGCGGACAGGTTCGATAAGAGAAAGATTCTTGCGCTGACAAATGCCGGTGGCGGGGTGGTGGCACTCACCTTGGGCGCTTTGGTACTTATGGGGAATGTGCAAATTTGGCAGGTCTATCTGCTCGCGTTCGGATTGGGCTTTGCCTCCGCTATAGATGCGCCCGTGCGGCAAGCATTTTCTATTGAATTAGTTGGACCGGATGACCTACAAAATGCAGTAAGCCTTAATTCGGCGAATTTCAACGGTGGAAGATTAATCGGTCCGGCTCTTTCTGGTCTCATGATTAATGCTTTCGGCACGGGACCATCTTTTATTTTGAACGGTATCTCATTCATAGCAGTGATCTCTTCGCTCTTTATGATGGATCCGACACAATTACATAGAAAGAAACGCGACCAAGATTTAAGCGTGCGTATTCGCGATGGCTTCAGCTATCTGAAAAAACGTCGCGATCTACTTGAAGTGATTGTTGTAGTCGGCGCGATGGCAACTTTTGGATTGAATTTTCAGATCACAACAGCCCTGATGGCTAAAGAAGTATTTCATCGCGGAGCCGGATCTTTCGGTCTGCTTGGCACGTGTATCGCAGTGGGTTCACTGAGCGGTTCCATTCTTGCCACGAGACGTGAAAGAAAACCAGGCGGACAGCGAGTGATGAATGGTGCAGCGCTTTTCGGGTTAGCAAGTGTTGGCGCTGCCTTCATGCCGACGTACGAAACTTTTGCCCTGGCGTTACCTATTTGTGGAGGACTTGCAATCACCACGATGATTGCGGCAAACACCACCGTGCAAATGGGAGCTGATCCTGAGATTCGTGGCCGAGTGATGGGCATTTACATGATGGTGCTTATTGGTGGCGCACCATTTGGCTCACCGATGGTCGGGTGGCTCGCCGAAGCTATCGGCACCCGCTTCACTATTGCATTCGGCGGTGCGGTTACTTGCCTGGCAGCTTTGATCGTGCTCATAATCGGCAAGCGAAGTGAAGCTTCTGAGTTGAAGTAGTCGGCCAAGTAGCGATTAGCTACAAGACTTAATAGCGATCAGAATCACTAAACCAATCAGCACAGCGAGGGTGGCTAGGCGCCGAGTGCGAGAGCTCATACTAATTTCCTAGTAGGTGAGAGAAGTACGAGAACGAAGGCCACAGCGATAATCGCGGGCAGCATGAGGAATCCCCGGGAGACTCCAAAGTGATCACCGAGGAAGCCGAGCAAGAGTGGGCCGGTCGCTACAGCCACGCCAGTACCAATGGAGATTCGACCGACTGCGACATCTCCAAGATTCGGGGCGAAGAGAACGGCGCGGGCCACGCCAACTGGATATTGCACCGATAGGCCAAGCCCAATCACACCAAGTCCTAAATAGGCGAGCGGGGTGGAATGCGCGCTCCAGAGAATGAAATAGCCAACAACGGAAATGCCCAAGGTAAGAAAGGCAGTATTGTCGAGTGAAAGTTTCTGTAGTGAGACGCTTCCGATCGAGCGACCAATAAACATTCCTGCGAAGAAAATAGTCACAATAAAGGTGGAATTTGCCGCGCTTGCGCCCGTATTGGCCTGGATAAGTGAGGAGGACCAGAAACTAGTTCCCATCTCGCAACCGATGCTCGATACGGTGGCAAAGAGTGCAAGCCAAAACTTCAGAGGTAGTTTCCCCTTGGCGGGCCCAGAAGGATCTGGCACGTGAACTTCGCCTTCATTAGTGCGATCAATAAAACGAAGAATGATGGACATCAGAATGATGACCACAAAACCAAGGCGCCAGTCGATACTAGTTCCGGCCAGCGTTCCGATGATGATCGTGCCAATTGCTGAAGTAAGTGCGGCAATAGCTGCCGATTCTATGAAGACTCGGTTTCCGTTCTTGCCGTGATGTTCGAGCAGGAGTCGGGTTGAGGTCATGGCGAGAAATCCACCACCAAATCCGGAGAGAAAAGCCGCTGAGAGCGTTGCGAATATGCTCGTGATGAACATGAGTTCTACAGCCGCAATGCAGAGTGCGAGGATTCCTGCCCAGAGGGTCTTTTCACGACCAAAACGATGAAGCACACGAGCGATAACAAATCCAGCAACGATGGTGCCTGAGGCCATTGCAGTCCCATGTAGTCCAGCAACAGTTCGAGAGGTCTGCTGGATATCCCGAAGCAGCGATTGGGATGGACCAAAGGCGCCAAGAAAGAATCCGTAGACAGAGAGTTGCCCGTAGACAACCCATGTTAATCGATCTCTGTGCAACTTCACTTAAGCGAAGTTACTACAAAATCTATGCATTCCGTGAGCGCCGCAACATCTGACGGCGTAATACTTGGGAACATCGCAATCCGAAGTTGGTTACGACCCAGTTTTCGGTATGGCTCTGTATCAACGATTCCGTTGGCACGAAGTGCTTGTGCGACTGCTGTAGCGTCGATGGCTTCATCGAAGTCGATAGTTCCGACCACTTGTGAGCGATGAGTTGGGTCAATGACGTAAGGGGTGGTGTAGGAAGTTGCTTCGGCCCACTTGTAGAGAATCGAAGAAGATTCCGCAGTGCGAGAAGCTGCCCATCTGAGCCCGCCTTGTGAATTCATCCATTCGATCTGCTCGCCGAGTAGGAAGAGGGTGGCAATCGCTGGGGTGTTATACGTCTGGTTGAGACGTGAGTTATCGATAGCGATCTGCAAATCGTAAGATGCCGGAATCCAGCGCCCGTTCGCTTTGATCCGAGCAACTCTTTCGATAGCGGCAGGGCTCATCAATGCGATCCAAAGACCGCCGTCGGATGCGAAAGATTTTTGTGGAGCAAAGTAGTACGTGTCGAATTCTGTAGCATCGACCGCAAGCCCACCTGCTCCACTAGTGGCATCTACAAGTACGAGCGCATCCTTGTCCGCGCCTTCAGGACGTGTGATGGGCATTGCGACGCCGGTGCTGGTCTCATTATGTGTCAGAGCGTAGGCATCAATTCCTACTTCGGTCTTTGCGTACGCAAGTGAACCAGGCTCAGCCTTGATCAATGAAGGATCTTCAAGAAACGGAGCTTCTTTCGCAGCAGTGGCAAACTTAGAAGAGAATTCGCCAAAGGTGACGTGTTGTGATTTCTTCTCGATCAGGCAGAGGGTGGCGATATCCCAGAAGGCAGTAGATCCGCCGTTACCTAGAACTACCTCGTATCCATCAGGAAGTGCGAAGAGTGAAGTAAGGCCGGAGCGCACGCGACCGACCAAGTCCTTTACCGGCTTTTGGCGATGTGATGTGCCCAGAATTGACAGACCGCTTGTAGCAAGCGCAGCGAGTGCTTCTGGACGAATTTTTGATGGTCCGCACCCGAAGCGGCCATCGACTGGTTTCAATTCGTGGGGAATCACTATTTCGCTCATGACGCCAGATTAGTAGGCGCGTGTTACAAATAGGTAAGCAGCCAGTCTCAGCACGGAAAGAACTAGGGGTAGAGGCGAGTGATTTCCCACTCATTCGACGAATTGTTGACGCGCGAGTAACGCGCGCGGTCATGCAAGCGTGAATGTCGACCTTGCCAGAACTCAATCGTGGAAGCGGTGAGGGCAAAGCCACCCCAATGATCCGGTAGCGGAACTTCCGTGGGATAGCGCTCACTCATCTCACGCCATTTCGCTTGCAGAGTTTCAGGTGAATCGAGCACCGTCGATTGCGCACTTGCCCATGCCCCGATTTGGCTCGCCCAGGGGCGAGAGTGAAAGTAGGCGGCGCTCTCCTCCCGGCTGACGCGGGTGACAGTTCCGGTGATGATTACTTGGCGTTCGAGCGGGTACCAAGGAAAGAGGAGCGAGGCTCTCGGCTCGTGCGCCAACTGCTCCGCCTTAGCGGAGCCGTAATTTGAATAGAACTGGAAAGCGGGGGAATCACCTTCGCTGAGGCCCTTGAGGAGAACTGAGCGCGACCACGGCTGTCCTGAGGAATCCACCGTGGAGAGGACCATCGCATTCGCCTCCACGACCACGGGGTTCTCATGGGCGACCGTCAGCCAGCTCCGGAAGAAGGCAAAAGGATCAACGGGGAGCTCTCCCAGACCCGCTTCACCATAGGAGCGACGCATCTTGGAAATGTCGACAGATATCTCACTGGAGGGGCGAGAAGAATCCTCTTTTTTGCTCATGTGATCTATCTAACGAGATGGAGGCCCCTCGCGGCTAGCGCTACGGCGTGGTGAGAGTGAAAACTAAGGGTGGGTAAACCTGCCCAGCGGGTCACAAGCCTGTGGTGAACGACAAGGAAGATCATGTCTGATTTTGTGCCGGGTCTTGAAGGCGTAGTCGCCTTCGAATCAATTATTGCCGAACCCGATAAAGAAGGTAGCGCACTTCGCTATCGCGGCGTTGACATCGACGACCTTGTGGGGCGTGTCAGCTTTGGCAATGTGTGGGGCCTGCTCGTAGAAGATAAATTGAATCCAGGTCTTGCTCCCGCTGAACCCTTGCTGCTTCCCGTTCACACCGGCGACGTTCGCGTAGATGCGCAAGCATCCATCGCAATGCTTGCCCCCACTATGGGCTTCAAGCCGCTGCTAGATATTTCCGACGAGGAAGCTCGCGATAACGTGGCACGCACCAGCTCGATGTTGCTCTCCTATGTTGCACAAGCTGCCCGCGGCAAAGATCTTCCGCCCGTCTCAGAGGCAGAAGTTGCCAAGGGTAAGAATGTTGTAGAACAGATGATGATTCGCTGGCGCGGAGAACCAGATCCAGCTCACGTCAAGGCGATCGATGCTTACTTCGTCTCTGCTGCAGAGCACGGTATGAACGCATCTACTTTCACTGCTCGCGTAATTGCCTCTACTGGGGCCGACGTAGCCGCTTCAATCTCAGGTGCAATCGGTGCCATGTCGGGTCCACTTCATGGTGGTGCGCCTTCACGCGTGCTGCATATGATTGAAGACGTAGAGCGTCTTGGCGACGCCCGTCAGTACGTGAAAGATCTGCTCGATAAACATGAGCGTTTAATGGGTTTTGGTCACCGCGTGTATCGCGCCGAAGATCCACGTGCTCGCACACTTCGTCGAACTGCCAAAGAGTTGAACGCGCCTCGATACGAGGTAGCCTGCAGGCTCGAGGAAGCCGCCCTGGCAGAACTTCGTGAACGTTACTCTGACCGCGTATTGGAGACGAACGTTGAATTCTGGGCCGCTATCGTGCTTGATTTCGCAGAAGTTCCAGGTCATCTCTTCACTTCAATGTTTACGTGTGCGCGTACGGCCGGATGGTCTGCTCACATCATGGAGCAGAAGGCGACCGGACGATTGGTGCGTCCATCTGCACGTTACGTAGGCAAAGGTCCTCGGAAGGCAGAGACCATCGAAGGTTGGACTAATTAGCTAATCGCTACTCCGAAGAGGTGTGTCGCCTCTTCGTGTGTGAGAAGCGCTTCCCCTTCGGTTGAAGTAACTGTGATGATTTTTCCTTCTTCCCGAATGCGCACGATGCTTTCAGGAATTATTCCGTTCTTGATTAAATCGTTCATGGTTTCTTGAGCGCTCTGTAAAGGTTCTCCAAATCGTTCTAACTTCACTCGGCGGACACCGCGTTTTGCCAAACTTGAGATGCTCTCCGGAATGGAACGCTCTAAATGTGCTGAGTTAACCCCCAGATCATCGAGGCCGGGGATCGGATTTCCAAAAGGAGAGGTCTGCGGTTCGTTAAGCATCTGGTAGATGCGGCGTTCTACTTCGTTTGAAATCACGTGCTCCCACCGACAAGCCTCTTCGTGTACAAGTTCGAGGGGCAATTTGATGACATCGATGAGCAAACATTCAGCCAGGCGGTGTTTGCGCATCACTCGCTCGGCTTCAAGACGTCCCAGAGTGGTAAGGACAAGGAGGCGCTCATCACCGACCTGGATCAGTCCATCCCGCTCCATGCGCGCCACGGTCTGGGAGACGGTGGGTCCGGAGTGGTCAAGTCGTTCGGCAATACGCGCTCGCAGCGCCGGAATGCCCTCTTCCTCAAGCTCGAAAACGGTGCGCAGATACATCTCCGTTGTGTCGATGAGGTCGGCCATAAGGTGAAGGTTAGAACAAAAGTCGCTGCTCGGCCTTGCCAGGCTTACTCTTGCGCTGTGGCGATCTTCTGGTTCCGGCGAGATCTGCGCTTGGGAGACCATCCTGCGTTGGCGCAGGCCTTGCGCACCGGCGAGGTGGCACCGGTGTACATCAGGGATCACTCGCTAGCCACCAGCGAACGTCGATCCTCGTATCTAGCAGCTTCTCTGCAAGCGCTTGATGAATCGCTGGGTGGCAACCTTCACGTCTACGAGGGCGATCCAGTCGAGATACTTAAGAAACTTTCGGCGCAATTTGGTGAAGTCTTTGCCACCGAGGAATTTACTCCGAGGGCATTTCTTCGGCATGAGAAATTAGCGCAAGCGAAAATTACTCTTCATCAAGTGGGCTCTCCCTATGCAGTCTCTCCTGGCCGTGTCCGTAAGTCTGACGGAACTTCGTATCGGGTTTACACGCCTTTCTATAAGGCGTGGTGCGCGGTGGGGTGGCGCGCTCCGGCAGAGTTGCCTGAAGTACAAAAGTGGATTGCCCCACCCTCGACGGCGCGCAATTTTCCACGAATTACATGTCACACACCGGCGGCGGGAGAGGTTGCCGCGCTTACTCGATGGCGAGAATTTTATAAAAATGATTTAGCACGCTACGACGAAGAAAGAAATCGTGCGGATCTCAACTCTACAAGTGGTCTAGCGAGACATTTACGTTGGGGAGAAATACATCCCCGAACCATTTTGGCGGAGTTGAATCAATCAAATGCTCACGAAGTTTTTCGAAAGGAAATTGCGTGGCGGGAGTTTTACGCCGACGTTCTCTTTCATGAGCCGCATACAAATCTGGACTACTACAAGCCTGAATTTGCCAAAATGCGTTACAACGAGCCGGGGGCGGCTTTCAAGGCTTGGTGCCAGGGTAAGACCGGGTATCCCTTTGTTGATGCTGGAATGCGTCAACTCAACGAAGAGGGTTGGATGCACAATCGCCTCCGCATGGTGGTCGCCTCATTCCTCATTAAAGATTTGCACTTAGAGTGGCAGCACGGAGCTCGCTATTTTATGGAGAAACTTTTTGATGGCGACGTCGCATCAAATTCTCATGGCTGGCAGTGGACCGCCGGAACTGGCACTGACGCCTCGCCTTACTACCGAGTCTTCAACCCAATAGAACAAGGTAAGCGATTCGATCCAGAAGGGCTTTACATCAAGAAGTATGTTCCTGAATTAGCCCATCTTTCTGCAGAAGAAGTTCATGAACCGTGGCTCTACCTGGATGGGCTCAGCCACGGCTACCCAGAGCGGATCGTGGATCACGCTACCGAGCGCCATGAAGCGCTTGCCCGTCTGGCCGAACTTAAGCCAAAAAGTTAGTGAATTGCCACGGATCGGTGGTGTCGTATTCGCGTTCGATCCACGGCAGGAAGAGATCGTTGCGCGTCTTGAGCGGATCCCAATCCACAGGTCCCGACCAAATCGGCGCCCAGTACTTCTCGGCAACGGTGTAGATCTCTTCCCACGGCAACTCGTCGGGAACAAGTAACCCAGCCTCTGGATTTTTGATCATCCAATCGATGGCGGCGTAGACCGCTGCACCTACTTGAAGCGTGGTTGCAGATTGTCCTGGAGCGAGTTCGCGTGCACGATGGATATCGAGCAGTGAACCAGTCCACCATGCCTTGTAGGGATGTCCCATGAGGAGCACTCCCAAGCGATCTTCACCGGAAATAATCTCTTCGTTCATAATGCGTTGGTTTGATTGAAGATCCCATTGGCGCATCTCTAATTCACGCATTGAAATAATGGCCGCATCAGATGGGCAGTAGGCGTAGTGCACCGTTGGTCGATACACGGCGGTATCGCCCTCCCACACCGTCAAATAATCAGACATGGTGAACGCTTCACCATGTCGAATAACCAATCCGGTAATTTCGCAGTTAGGAACCCAGGAGCGCACCCAAGTTGTGGCGCCAGGTTGTGCCATCGCGATTTGATTACGTGGGCCGTTACCCTCATGAACGTAGGCATCTCGAGGTAAGACCTTCTCGTGTGTTCCCCAACCCAACTCGGCAGGTGCAATGCCCTCTTCGTAGAAACCTTCAACACTCCATGTGTTGACGAACTCGTCGACCTCTTTGGGGCGATCTGAAATTTGTGTATCACGTTCTGCGATATGGATTACTCGAACATCGAGGCTCTGTGCCAACTTCGGATAGTCGCGGTGAGCTAATGCTTCAGCAACACCCGGTCCGGCGAGACCATCTTTAATGGCGCGTTCGCCAATCTCGACGAGCGCCTTCTTAGTGAGGTGAGAAACCATTCCTGGATTTGCACCGTGCTCCACAATGGCCGTGGCACCCTTCTCACTCCAGGAATCCTTCATTTCTCGAAGGCGCATATGACGGTGGTAGAGCGTGCGCTCGAGCGGGTGGCGGCTGGCACCTTGCGTATAAGGCTCCCACTCCTCGACGGATGTATTGAGATACATGACGCCATGGGCGTGCGCCCAGCCAATGATGACATTGGCGTCGATGTTCCACGCAAGATCGAGGAGGATATCTCCAGCGGAAAGATGCTCTGAAAGGAAGGAATCTAAATTCTCTTGGGTGACTGTCGCTTGCAAGTAAGTAGCGCCGCGATCAATAGCGCCCTGGACTCTGGCTCGGTTGTCGAGTTGATCCACGATCGTGATCTGTTTACCTTCGACTAAATTGTCGAGGAGGAGTGGGAGTGTGCATTGCGAGACTGAACCCGCTCCTAGAACAAGGACACGGCCTTGGAAAGTACCGGACAACTAGCGCCTCCTTAGTCGGGCCGCCTAAGCGGTCCGTGGTTGTTCGCGCGGATTGGCGAACCGGTTAAGCGTAAGGCAGAGCAACGATGCGCCCAAATTGCTCCGCGTCTATCGGTCTTCCGAGGTGAAAACCTTGAGCGTGCGTAACGCCCACCGCGCTCAACGCGCTCAATCCTCGTTCGCTCTCCACGCCCTCGGCGACTACCTCAATCTCTAAGCGCGCAGCGAGTTCAACAGTGGCCTGCACCACAGCTAACGCTCTAGTATCCACTCGCTCGGTATCCAGAGGAGCGATCAGGCTTTGATCAAGTTTGATGACGTCCACGCCAAACTTCTGCAAGTAAGCAAGCGCTGAATAGCCCGAGCCGAAGTCATCGATTGCCACTCGCACTCCGAGCGCACGCAAACCATCGATGCACGTTGCACTTGCGTCGTGGAGCAATTCTTTCTCGGTTATCTCAAGCGTGATGCGCTGAAGTGAGATCCCTGCGTTGCGAACTATCTCGCCGACATCTTTGATGAACTGAGGGTGTGTCAAAATCTGACTCTCGATATTGATGTGGATATTCAAAGAGTCGTCGCCCCATAGGCGAAGATTTCGGCAACCTTCTTTCAAGACATGCAGCGCTAAGTCATATTCGTGACCTTCAAATCTACTGAGAAAATGTGCAGGGAGGAGAATGTGCCCACTTGCATCTTTCATTCGGATAAGTACTTCACCCGCAGTGAGATTTCTTGGAGAAAGTCGGTAAATGGGTTGGAAGAAGAGAATAAGTTTGGCTTTCAGACTCTCGAACTCATCTGTTGTCGTGGGAATTGAGCGACGATCTAGGTCGGGCGTCCATTCAATAAACCCTGACCGTGCAGCTTTGGCGTGATACATCGCAATATCTGCTCGACGCAACGAATCACTTGGAGTGAAGTGAGACCTTCCCGAGATCGCTAAACCGACACTTGCTCCCACCACTTTGGATGATTGATGAATAGTGATGGGAGTAGCGCTAGCTCTATGAATTGCTGGACCAATAAGCCTGATCACCTTTTGATCACCGGTCATCAACACGCCAAACTCATCACCCCCCAAGCGCGCTAGAAGCGCATCTCGTGGGAGCGCATCGATTAAACGCGATGCCAGTAATTTGAGGAGTTGATCTCCTGCCTCGTGCCCCAAAGAATCGTTCACATCTTTAAAACCGTCTAAGTCGATAATGAAAACACCCACTGCATCACCATGGGTACCAATACCTTTTCGAATCTCGTCTAAGGCGGCCACAAACCTTCTTCGATTTGCTAGGCCAGTGAGTTCATCAGTTCTGGCGAGAACTTCTTCGGTGATGAGTTTTCGTGCATCGCGAACGGCAAGTGCGAGTCGGCCTAAAGCCGCCAAAAGTGTCGCTGCGGCGGGCCAGATGGCGAGACGCGGAAATGTTTGTGGAAAGAGCGCGGCAGCGACGAGTAGAGAGAGTGAAGCAAGAATTGCGAGAACAAGCGGAATCGTTGAACGTTCGCGGGTGCGAAATAGCTGCTGTGGGTGGTGCATGGATTCGCTCATCAACACTAAGCCGACCAACCAACCGTAATCCAACCAATTGTTATACGAGTAATTCGACTCTTGGTAAAGAAATGAGCCGTCGGAGAGCGCAAAACTGAGAACTCCAAGTGCCATGAGTGCGTCGTTCCAATTTCTTCGCTGCCCATCTTGGTACGTCTTCGCGAAAAAGAGTGCGAGCATTGTTAGGTCTGCGACAGGATATATGGTGGTGGCTAGTGCGGTTGCTGAAACGAGATTATTCATGAGTGGTTGCACAACGAGTGCGCTCCCAATCGCCGAAAGACCCAATCCAATAATCAGTGAGTCGATGATGTCGGTGACATGTAAACGAGATTGCCCGCGTAGCGTGATCGCGGAAAAGAGAGCTGGATAAAAGAGTAAGTAGAACACATCACTCCACCGAGCAATATGTTCGGCAGAAGTGGAGAGAGAATCTAAATAGTTGGCATATGTTGCAATAACAGAGCCAATTCCCCAGAAGAGAATCGCGCTTCCGAGCGCACGGGCCGCCTGAGTGCGGATGGAGAATGCGGAGAGCGCAGTCGTTAAAATAATTATGTTATATATCCAGGCATCGTTGAATGGCAGTGGAGCTTCAAAGAAGGCTTTGAGAGCGAGTGAAATGATGAGCAGTGCAAGGGAACCGAAGCGCAACGTTGCCTTCATTGAATAAGGCTAGAGACCACTCCGTTACTTTTCTAGTACTCGATATGTAGCAAGCGTGGGATCTGTGGAGTAAGCGATGCGCACTCCTTCAGCCGCTACCTCGGCTAGCCCGGTGAGAATCTCTTCTGTGAGCACTTCTCCCGGAGTGACCACGGGTACGCCAGGCGGGTAAGGAGCGATTAAGTCGGCGCTGATCCGGCCGACAGCTTCGGCTGCGCTCACCATTTCGGAGGAGGAGAAGAAGGCATCCCTGATGCTGACGCCAAAGGTGGGGGTAATGCGCCAGCTGAGCGCGGTTGCTACCGCTCTCGGGGCCTGTGGAGTGATACTCGCTTTCAGGGCATTGGCGAGAATTTTAAAAGATCTTTCATCGTCGGCGACGGTAACAATCGGAATGATGGTATCTCGGTCGGTCATCTCGACTCGGACTCCGTGTGATGTGAGCGCTCGCTCGATAGCCACCCCATCTCCACCAAAGTGATGAGTCTGTATGACGAGTTTGGTGGCGTCGAAACTACCGGGCGCAAATCGATCAGGATTGATAAAGAGATCGAATCCAAAATGCTCTTTGAGATCATTCTTAAATTTCACGATGTTATCTAGCAAGTCTTGGATCAACTCATGTCCACGAAGTTGCATGAGTGCGCGCACTCCATCAATGGAAGCGAGTGGTGCCCCTGCTGGCGACGTGGTGTGGGTTGCTTCAAAACTCTGTTCTAGGCGCGCGCCTGAAATGCGCGTTGTGTTCGCCATCACCAAAGATGCTGCGCAATACCCGGGAAGGTTCTTATGGATACTGGTTACCATCGCATCAGCACCGAGCTCCATCGCATGCGCAGGGACACCAGGATGGAATCCGAAATGCGCCCCCCATGCTTGATCGATGATGATGGGAATATTTCGTTCATGTGTGAGATCTATGAGCTCTCGCAACGGTGAGAGAGTCCCTAAATAACCTGGTTCGGTGAGAAAGACAGCGGTGGGGGATTCGTCTAACGCGCGAGAGAGTTCGGCGGTGGATATTCCGAGCGGGATTCCGGTGGCTTCATCGATCTCTGGTGTGAGCCAGATAGGTTCCACCCCGCAGAGTACGAGCGCGCTGATCAGCGAGCGATGAGCGGTCCGGGTGATAGCAATTTTTGCACCAGGTGTGGCGATTGCGAGGAGGAGGGCTTGATTACCGTGAGTCGATCCACCAGTGGAGAAGCGCGCCCAATCAGCGTTCCAGCATTTAGCCGCCAACTTCTCGGCGGTTGCCAACGTGCCTCTCGTCAATTTCATTTCATCGAGGCCACCATAAAGAGGAATATCAGCATCAACGACCCTGCCCAGACCCAGATCGAGGAGCGCGGCTTGCTCTTTATGTCCAGGGGTAGAAAATGAAGTAATGCCATCTTCGAAGAAACGCAGATATGCATCGAGCAGTGGGGCGTGCGAGCGAAGCTCCAGCGGTGGAGTGACTAAGTTCCCTGACACGCTCTCCTCCTTCGGCTGACAACCCCTCAAGAGTAGGGGAAGATACGCATTATGACTTCTTCCGAGATTACTCACGAACCTACTCACGGAATTTCCCGCCGCACCTTGGTCTGCGGGGCGCTCTTAGCTGCGGTGGCTGGCAGCACCATCAATATCTCCTCAGCGGCTGCCGCCAGCATCCCGAACGCTAAAGGCGTAAAGAAAATTGCAGGCGGTAAATTCCAGGTGCCTCTCGCCAGTAACCCCTCACTGAAGAAAGCGGGCACTATTTTGATCGTGGGTGAAAGTAAGGGTGTTCCAGTTGCGCTGGTCTCGGGCAGTGGCAATTCATTTAAAGCAATGGCGCTTATTTGTACTCATGCCGGCGGTCCACTTGAACTTATGGATAATCAATTGGTCTGTGGTTGGCACGGCTCTGTCTTCGGTCTCGATGGCAAGGTAAAGATTTCTCCTGCGAAAACGGCACTTCCATCAATTAAAGTTTCTGCGAGCGCAACGACAGTGACAGTCGGATAGATGTACGAACGCTTTATCGTTTTAGGCGATTCTTTTAGTGAAGGGCTCTGTGATGAGTTCTATCCAGGGACGCACAGGTATAGAGGGTGGGCCGATCGGTTAGCGACTGCGTTGGCAGCTAAGAGTGACAATTTCACTTATGTGAATCACGCTATTCGCGGAAAACTCTTAAACCAAGTTCTTGATTTACAAGTAAGAGATGCGCTTCCACAGATTATTTCAGGAAAGACGTTGGTCTCTTTTCATGCAGGGGCTAATGACTTGCTCCGTCCCAAATATGACGGCGCACTTATTGCAGATCTCTACAAAAGCGCGGTCGCAGAGCTGACGAGTGCAGGTGCGCAAGTAATGCTCTTCACCGTGATTGAGCGTGCCGGTGGCTCTGGTCGGACTGCTGATCGTTTGGCTGCGCGATTTGCTTCCTTCAACGTGCACGTGCGGGAGGCTGCCACAGCAAATAAGGCGATCGTCATCGATGCAGCCGAAGCGCATATTTTGCAGGATCGTCGCTTCTGGGATGCCGATCGACTCCACCTCAATCCAGAAGGACATCGACGTGTGGCGGAAGCGATCAAAGTCCACCTAGGGCTCTCGGCCGACCTCAGCTGGCGAACACCCCTGCCGCCGGCGCCGCCCCGTTCGAAGGTGGCCGATCTCTGGGAAGACCTTCGATGGATCCAGGCCTTCCTCCTTCCCTGGCTCTGGCGCCGGATTAGGGGGCGCTCTTCGGGCGATGGTCGTTCTCCGAAGTACGCCGAGCCTCTACGCTGGATCCCCTAGGGGGCAGTACATGTCGCAGGATTCCAATGAAGTAGATGGCACCACGAGTCCGTGGTGGATCTTTTGGCGCGATAAGAGTGGGGTGGTGCGTCGCCCCTCTCGCGTAGCCGAACATCGTCGAGGCATCATCGCGGTACTCGTACTCCCGGTACTTTTCTTTGCGGCAATTGCGGTTCGTTTAGATTCGCCCATGAAGGCCAGCGCCGTGCCCTGCCAGGGATACACCAGTCAATTTAGTTTGACCGAACAACCCGTTGAGGTCCCTCCTGTAGATGTGCGTGACACGGTAGGACCATCGGGAATCGTCACTATGCGCACGTACACATTGCCAGGTCAATCTCTCGACACGGTCCCTCTCGGAATGCTTACATCGAAGAAACTCACCGAAACGATGCGCGCAGTACCTTTAACTGATCTTGGACGCGCCACAGGTGATGACGCTTGGGTATCTCAATTACGTCAAGTGCGTAATCTTGCTTACGCAGTGCGATACGACCAAGCATTGACGGAACAAATTTTGGCTCTTACTTCTCGCGATGGCACGATCGCTACGTGGCTCGCTTCGCGCACAATGATGGGGCTTGAAGATCAAGGACTTACATTCGATCAAGAAGTTGCCGATCTTGCTGGCGCGATGGTTGACCGTTCATCGACTGGCAAGTATCCCTTCGACGATGTCGGGCAAGGTGCGCTCGCAGCCACAGCAACCGTTGATGGCCAATCACTTCACGTCTACGTTATTGCAACACGAGTTGGGTACGACAAGGACGAAGTAGTGACGGGCCACCCAGAGCGGGCAACTAGTCAAGCGGCTAAAAACCAATCAATCATCGTCTCTTATCCTGGTGGCGAAGTTCGTGGAAAGACCACGGACAATGGAGATATTTGTATCGCAGTTCCCTGGACTACCGGTAAGTCGCTTCCCCAATTACGCGTGACGTGGCAGATGCAGGTACCGGCTGGAACGCTCTTTACTCGTAAGCCAGTTGTTGCTGGAATGCCTTTCGATGAAGCCTTAGATGCATCTGAAATGACTTTGAATGCCATCTCTATCCCGGTGAGTACGCCAGTGATTTGGAGCGCTGTCTCATGACCGAAAACAATGCGCACGACCCCAAGGTTGATCTCTCCATCGATGATGAAGGATTTACCGAGGCCGACATAGCGCGCGATGAGGCCCGCGGAAATCACTGGGGTGCGCTTGCCGAAATAGCAAAGGGCTCAGGTGCGCAGGTTGCTAGCGGTGCAGGTGTGCTCTACATCTTGACCCGTTTGATCGCCGTCAGCGGACGAAGCGCCCCCACAGCACTGAGTTTTCTGGACGCGCAAGGTATCAGTCGAACTGTCACTGGTGCGGTGGTGCAAGCACTTCCTTTCCTCTTGCTCACAGCAGCTACCGCAGCGACGGTCTACCTCCTTGGGTCGCCACTCACGGGTCGTATTGCTCGTAGTCCGCGGGTCTGGTTTTCGGTGGCGGCCTGGTTTCTTGTAGTCGCCGCAGTTCCTAGCCCTATTGCATCTAATACCGTGGTTGCAGTGGTCGCATATGTCACTTCTTTTCTTACGATTGCATATTCGGCTCTTCTTGCCTGGATGGGTTGGCCAAAGAATTGGACGAGTCCGGTAAAGGCACTCGTCATTTCGCTTGCATTTGTAGCGGGTGTGCAGTTGCTCTTTGATAATCAGTTGTGGTTAGCACCGGAGCGTCTTGCGGTTTCTACTTCACTTGCAACCACGGATGCAACTGCAGATGCCACGATTAAGGATCAACCATCAACACTTGTGGGCTATGTGCTCACTGCCGATAACAACTGGACGAGCGTACTTCTCGAGCAACCTCGTATCGTTGTTCGGCTTCCCAATAATTCGATCGTGCAACGAAGCGTTTGTCGTCTCGGTGAGGCAGATCGTGAACGCCCTCCGCTGCTCATCACGCTCCTGAAGAAGAGTTTTGGGGAGAGCGAACGTCGCGTGGAGGATGCTGTTCCACTCTGCTAACCGCGGGTTATCGTGGAGTTCTCTGTGAGGATCCAAAGATTGGCGGCCGTAGCCTTGCGTCCGGACTATCGTGAGATTGTGTCTGACAAAGGAGTCAATATGAACCGCAAATCCGTTCTCACCGTATCGGGAACCGTCCTCTCCATGCTCGTACTGGGCACCCTTCCGGCTTATGCCGAGAACGCCACGCCCACCCCGTCGACCGCGCCATCCATTGGTACGGGTCAACCGCAGATCGGCGGACCACAGGGCGGACCACAGGGCGGACAGAAGCAGGGTCACAAGTCGGGCCCGCAAATGGGTGGCCAGATGGGCGGACAGATGGGTGGAAAGGGTCGCGGCTTTAACGCCAAGAGCCCCGCTGTCATCGCCGCAGAGACCAAGTTCGCGGCGGCGCGCGCAGCTGCCATCGCTGCCTACACCACACAGACTGCTGCCGCCGTCACCGCCTTCAAGGCAGCGTTGCTGCCGGCTGAGAGCGCATTGAAGAGCGCTCAAAAAGCAGCAAACACTGCCTACAACACTGCCCGCATCGGAGCTGTGGATATTGGTGGACGAGAGGCAGCGCGCACTGCCTACCAAGCAGCGCTCAAGTCAGCCCTCGATGCCTACACTGCAGCAACTGCGCCTGCTCGTGCTACATACAATGCAGCCATTGCACCCGCGCAGGCACAACTTTCCGCTGCGCTCGATGCCGCCGAGAAGGTTTACACCGCTGAGATAGCCGCCGCTAAGGCCGCAGTCGCTCCGGTAACGCCTTCAGTAAATCCCTCAGGAACTTCGACGACACTCGGGGGAAGCACGAGTTTGAAGCGCGCCTAGATACTCTCTTCTCTGTACGAGATCACGGGCCCCGGAATCACCCTCCGGGGCCTTTGGTTTTCTCGCTTCCGGTGGCGCAGAGTAAGTGAGAATGCCACCATGACCTGGTGCGAGAGATCACCCGACGCGGAGCCGTGGCTTTGGGCCTAGTAGGTCTTACTGCATTTGCGGGAATAAAGGTGAAGGATCGAGTTGCACCACTTACTGAGAGCGCCGGAAGTGGGGGCGCCGGAAGTGGGGGTGTACCGAAACCTTCGCTCTTTGAAAGCGATGGTTTTCAGTACTACACCGTGGTTGATAAAGATCCGCTTATTACTCCAGCGGAGTTTTCCCTTCGCATTGGTGGTCTCGTCGAGAAGAGCCGCACCTTCACTTTTGCTGATTTGCAGCAGTTGCCGCGCACTCGACTCGTCAGAGATTTTCAATGTGTCACTGGTTGGCGGGTAAAGAAGGTCGCGTGGGAAGGTGTGCTCCTCAGGGAGTTACTTAACGCCGCCGGGATGCAGGCTTCCGCAGGCGCATTGCAATTTCTCTCGAGCGATGGCGCATATACCGAGTCGCTCACCCTTGAACAAGCGATGCGTGACGACGTATTAGTAGCTGACTCACTCTTTGGTCAAGCAATCACGCCTCGACATGGTGGTCCAGTGCGTCTCTTTGTAGGTCCGATGTATGGGTATAAATCCCTGAAATGGCTTAAGGAAATAGCGGCTACAGCAGAGGTAAAACCAGGATATTGGGAAGTACGAGGATATGACGTTGATGCATGGGTAGGTAAATCTAATGGGCGGAGCGATTTACCTACTTAAGTGCGAAACCGATTACTTGACGCACCCTGCCTGGTACTCCGCTCCGGCATCATCGACAAGTCCCTTGAGTAGCGGAAGCGTGACGGTCTTCATGCCCTTTACTGCGGATCGCAAGTTATCGAGTTGCGGAGAGGGAGTCGCAGTAAGCGAAGGTTCATTGAGCTTTGCTTCAAGTTCGTTGAGTTGCTTCACGGCAGATTCGTAGCCAGCGAGTGATTCGTCATATGAACTCTTGATACTTGCGCAGCGCGCAGCGGCAAGGAGTGGGCTTGAGCGAGTCCAGGTGAGTTTCTTGGTCTTGGCATTCTTTGTGCAGGTGTAGGCCACGGTTGCGATCTTGGTCTTGGTATTCACTTTCGCGCAGGTGCCGCCGGGGAGTGCAACGGCTGCTTGGGCGCTACTGGGCAGGCTTGACGAAGCGATCATGATAAGAAGGCCGGTGGCCACAACTTTCGCGAACCCTGTACGCATCAGAACCCTTTCCAATATTTGAATATGGCTGGAGCCTAATAGTCGAGATGGTGGAGAGTTGTGATGGCGTGCCGGAGAAGCGTGCCAATTCTCTGTGAAATTCTCTCTGAACTTCTCTCTGAACTTCTCTCGGCGCACTTTTGCGGCACGTGTCCCCGGCCGGAATTGAACCGGCGGCCTACCGCTTAGGAGGCGGTCGCTCTATCCGACTGAGCTACGGGGACCTGGGAAAAGTCTAGAGCCATGGAGTCAAGCCCCTATTCTTGGATTATGACTAAGCGCACGATTGATGAATCCGAGCGCGCTCTCAACGCAACTCTAGGCGGGCTAGGCCTGGATTATGAGGCGATGCGGGCGATTAGCAATATCTATCTTGCGGCAAACGCGGTGCGTAATCGAGTCGAGTCGGCGATTTTGAAAGATGTGGATCTCACGTGGACTGCATTTGTGGTGTTGTGGGTGACTTGGATTTGGGAAGAGATGGAAGCCACTGCCCTCGCCGCCGAGGTTCGAATATCTAAAGGCACGTTGAGTGGTGTGCTGGGCACCCTTGATAGTCGCGGATTAATTATCCGTAGCTCCCGCTCAGAGGATAAGCGCAAAGTTGTGGTTTCGTTATCTCCCGCCGGCAAACGCATGATGAAGAAGATTTTCCCTAAATTCAATGCCGAAGAAACATTAATGCTCAGTGCACTCTCTTCAAAAGAGGTCGCCGCTCTCGCATCTTCGCTGCACGCGGTAGTGAAGCAAATCCAGAACCTTTAATTGCTCCTGTAATTGCGATTCACTCTTTAATGGTGAATGGTGAAGCGCTTCATCCACTGGGGTGCCCACCAGTTTCGTTCGCCAAAGAGACGCATGAGGGCGGGAACCAAGAGGGCTCTAATCAATGTTGCATCTAGCAGAATGGCAAGAGCGACGCCAAAGCCAAGCATCTTGATCGACGTGACTCCACTCAAGACAAATGAGGCGAAAACGATAGCGAGTAATGCAGCTGCTGCAGTGATAATGCGCGCCGATCGCTGCAAACCTATTGCGACCGAATCGATCGTGCCTTTGCCTGCATCGTGTTCTTCTTTGATCCGGGAAAGCAAGAAAACTTCATAGTCCATCGACAGGCCAAAGGTAGTCACTGCCACTAACACCAACATGGAAGTATCTAGCGTTCCGGTATTTGTAAATGAGCCTACTAGCCAACCCAAATGTCCATCTACAAAGACCCACTTCATCGCACCGACAGTGGCGCCAAGTGAGAGAAAGTTCAGCAAAATCGCTTTGAAAGGAAGAATGATTGATCCGGTGAAAGCGAAGAGTAGCAAGAGCACCGTGATGATGATCCAGAGCACCACAAGTGGGAGCTTCTTCTTTATTCCGCCTTGCGAGTCTGCGTAATCAGCGGCTACTCCACCAATAAGAGTACCTGTTGGCGCGGAAATCGCACGTAATTGTTGAATCTGCTTCTCCCCCTCTGGCGTGCGTGGAGGAATATCACTCACCACTTGAACTTGGGTGTATTTATCCGTTTGGGCGCTAGGGGTTACCGAAACTATATGTGGAGTTTGTGCAATGGCAGCAAGGTATTGATCGCTCTTTGCATCTTTAGGGATTAAGAATTGAATGGGATTTGCAACAGCTCCAGCAAAGCGCTCCTGTTCAACTTGCGCTGCAATAGCCGCCTTATTGCTCGCCGGAAGCACGCGTTCATCTACCTGAGAAAAGAGCACTCCCTTCAATGGAAGAATGAGAACACCCAAGAAGAGAAGCGCTACTACTGCCACGCGCACTGGACGGTGCATGACCCCACGAGCAATCCGAGACCAAGCACCATGTTCCTTGGGAATGATCGAACTCTTCCGTACAACAGCTTTATCTATCCGGTGTCCCAGAATTGCCAACATGGCTGGCAAGGGAATAAGAGTGGCAATAACGGCCATCACTACAACGGTGAGCGCCGCATAGGCGAATGATTTTAAGAAGTATTGAGGAAAGACGAGGAGCGAGCCGAGAGTTACGGCAACTGTAAGTCCAGAGAAGAAGATAGTGCGGCCAGCAGTAGCGACTGTGCGCACTACAGATTCTTCAACGCTCTTACCTGCATGAAGTTCCTCACGGAATCGGTTGACCATTAAGAGCGCGTAATCGATGCCAAGACCGAGCCCTAAACCAGTGATGAGGTTGAGGGCGAAGATGCTGACATCTGAGAAGAGACTGATGACCCAGACGCCGAAGAAAGCGCCCATGATTGCAAAGAGCCCTACCAGCATGGGCATTCCCGAGGCGACCAACGATCCAAAGACAATAACCAAGAGCAACATTGAAATTGGGATGGCGATTGATTCAGATTTAGCGAGGTCAGATTTAACGAGATTGTTCACTGAACTTGAAAAAACGCCAAAGCCGGTTGCGTAAATGTGCAGATTGCCGCGGTCTCCGTCAAATTCCTTCTGCAAGGCAGCTGATGTTTCGTCGATTGATGGTGAATCTTTGAGATAGACGAAGAGGTAACCAGCCTTTCCATCCTTGCTTAAAAATTCTGGACGATTTCCAGATGACCAAAACGAGACGGTGCGAGCGACGCCGGGGGAGTTTTTTACGGCACGTTCCACCTCTGTCGCAGCAGCGGTATTGCTCACCGCGTTGCCTGACTGTGAATCAACAATCAAGACAACCGAGGGAGCTTCAACCTTGAAGTCCTCCTGCAGCACGCTCCAGACGCGCGCTGAATCACTTCCAGGATCCGAGTAACCGCCAGTCTGCATCCGACTAAAGAGGAGGGTGCCGATGCTGCCGAGCACGACCAGCGCGATAAGGGAGAGTGCGAGGGCGGCTCTGCGCCGAGCGAAGAGTGAGCGGGCGAGGCGTTCGAACATGGCGCTCCTGAGGAAGAGTGATCTTTACACTGTACAGATATCGTGCCTGATGAATTGAACAGTGTCAAGTTTTCAGCGATACTGGGTGTATGTCCAAGGCTATGTCTAAGCCCGCCTACCATCACGGTGACCTCGAGAGCGCGCTCCTTGCGGGGGCTCTCGAGCGGGTCCGCCAGGTGGGCGCAGAGAAGGTGTCACTGCGCGGGTTAGCCGCTGATCTCGGCGTAAGTCCCAGCGCGGCCTATCACCACTTCCCCGATAAAGACGCCCTGCTCCGCGCGGCCGGCTTTGCCGCTATCGATAAGTTGGCCGACCAACAAGAGTTAGCGCTCGCCATCATTTCGGCGACCGGAGCTGATGGCGCAGTGGCTCGATTTCGGGCGCTCGGGCGCTCATATGTGGATTTTGCGCTCAATGAACCGCATCTCTTCCGGCTAGCTTTCGGTGGACATTGCGCGATTCCAGAAGGGAGTGAAAACCGAGAGCCATCGCGCGCTTGGACGATCCTGACTTGTGCACTCGATGAATTAGTTGAGGCCGGACTCCTCACCACCGAGTTTCGTGAAAAGAGCGAAATTCTTGTCTGGTCTGCCGTGCACGGGGTAGCCACCTTGATTCTTGAAGGTCAATTACCCGCAGAAGCCGCCGATGAGTTATTTGATTCCTTAGCGCACATGTTGGGGGTGCGTCGATGAGTGAGAATATTCCAGAGAAATCAAAAGATGATGAAGATCTAGGGTGGAATGAAAGAGACGATGATCGCGATGAAGAGTTACGTCGCGATGTGCCCCCTCATCACGGTGGTTGAGACTTTAGCTGGCGCTCGCTGTTGTAGTTGAGGGCGCGGAAGTTGAGGGCGCGGAAGTTGAGGGCGCGGAAGGTGACGAAGTACTGCTGCTACTCGAAGCGCCCTCACTCTTTGCCGGAGCCGACGAGGTTGAAGAGGCTGTACCCGACGAAGAAGTAGTTGAAGAAGCCCCCTTGCTCTCCCCGCGAGAATCGGTTCGATAGAACCCACTTCCCTTAAAGACGATTCCAACTGAGGAGTAGAGCTTCCGGAGCGCTCCACCACATTCCGGGCAGACCTTCAGGGCGTCTTCTGAGAAAGATTGGACTATCTCAAAGGAGTGCTCGCAACTGGTGCAGGCATATGGGTAGGTCGGCATGGGAATAATCTTACGGTGGTGAGAAGATGAGTTCATGTTGAGGCGAGCCGGGGTCGTGGCGAGCGTGAGCGCGCTCTTTTTCATGCTGGGTGTCGGCAGTGCGCAGGCCCTCACCTTGGTGGCAGTGACTCCAAGCGCGGGAGCCGTGTTGACGCACTCGCCCACCCAGGTACTGCTCACCTTCGATAGCGCATTAGGTGAGCAAGGCAATTCGGTGACGGTCACCGACCCGAACGGAAAGCGGATTGACGACGGTTCCCTAGAAGTCAATGGCTCCAAGGCGCTGGTGGGAATCACCACACTGACTAGTACGGGAGTGATGACGGTTGAGTATCAAGTAGTAGGTGCTGACGGAGTCTCACTTTCGGGCACAAGCAATTTTCAAGTCTCGGCCGCCGCGTTAGCGACGCCTTCTGCAACAGCAAGTGCAGTACCTACACCAGTTGATACTTTGCCTCCCTTAGAAACCAGCACTGCAACTCATTCCTTTTGGAGTAACTTAAAGAGTGGTGGCAGCGGAATTCTGCTCGGAGTTCTCTTGCTCACTGTTCTGCTTTCGCGCCTCGCGCGACGCAAGCGTCGGTGAAATGTTCTCTCTCAATAAATTACTTCCAGCTGGTGCGTTGGGATTCGTGGCGCTCGCAGTTGCACTTGTGCTCGGCGGTGGAGCGCCCGCAGCAAGTACACCAGGATTACCAGATGCGGGCACACTAGTCGGTTGGCTAGTTCCATTGTTGAGTTTCGTCTTACTCGTCATTCAAATTCTCTTCGTCGCCATTGCACTCTCTGGCGCTCTCTATTTTCAAGATGAGAAAGGTGCGCTATCGCAGAAGGCTTTAAGTGTATTTCGATTACTCCCCGCACTCTTTATCACTTGGTTTGTATTCACCATAGTTTCAATAGTTGTGCGTTTTTCGTACGAAGTGGGAATTTCGCTCTCTTCAGCTCTTGATTGGAATTCACTTAAGTCGTATCTCACCCAAACCTCCCAAGGCACCGGCATCAGATGGCAAATGGGAATCGCGTCGGCGCTCGTGGTCTTTTCACTCGTCACTCGAAGGCAACGGGGAGCATTCGGGTCGTTACTGCTCTCACTACTTCTCTTTGTGCCTGCACTACTCAACGCCCACGCTGCTGGGGCTGGGAATCACATGTTGGCCATTGGAACAATTCTCATCCATGTGCTCTCACTCGTGATCTGGATCGCTGGATTATTAGCTCTCTGGTTAGTGGCTCGAACTTCAGAAATAAGTAATGATGCGATGAGGCGCTTTAGTGGAGTCGCCCTGTGGTGCGTCATTGGGGTGGGGATAAGTGGCGTGCTTAATGGCTGGATCCGGGTGGGTATCCCAG
>RGER01000070.1 GCA_009917815.1 Actinomycetota bacterium | reverse complement strand
GATTCAAGAACGAAATTGACGATTGCGTTCCTTTGCTCTTGGCGGCGACGGCGCGAGTTTCACGTCGTCTAGGTTTTAATCCCGTTTCATAAAACAACAATAAGCAAGGAGTAAGTCATGTCGTTTGATCTTGTCATCAAGGGCGGAACCCTCGTCATTCCTTTTACGGGTGAAGTAAAAGCAGACGTTGGAGTTATCGACGGAAAGATCGCGGCGATTGGCGCCGATCTTCAAGGTGGCAAGAAGGTTGTTGATGCTACGGGCAAATATGTTGCTCCTGGGGCAGTGGATGCACACTTTCATATCGGTATTTATCGGCCGCTGGCGCAAGATGCCTTCGAAGAGACGCGCTCATCTCTCGTAGGTGGGGCCACTACCGTTATTTCTTACTTCCGCACCGGTCAGCACTATTTGAACAAGACTGGCACTTACGCAGATATTTTTCCCGAGGTACTTGACGCAGTAAAGGGTCAGGTTCATACCGATGTCGGCTTCCACTTAGCTCCGATGACGGCGGGACAAGTAGATGAAGTGGGCTCCCTCGTAAAGAATCACGGCATCCCTTCGTACAAGTACTACATGTTCTACAAGGGCTTCAACCTCGCTGCTAATAGCCGCGATTCGAAGGCCTTCACCATGAGCGAAGAGTACGACCTCGGCCACCTCTTTTCGATTATGGAATCGGTCTCGGCTGCACAGAAGGCAAATCCACAGACTCGTGTTTCGCTGAGTTTGCATTGTGAACAGTCAGAACTCATGCGTCTCTTTATCGATCGCGTGCAAACCAATGGAAATGCGCAAACTCTCAAGGCATATTCAGATGGCCGTCCACCACTCACTGAGGAAGTTGCTATTGGTGAAGCAACGACGTTGGCAGCGGCTGCAGGAACGAATATCAACTTGCTCCACGTATCCAGTGGCCCCGCATTAAATGCAGCACGTCGCGCACGTGCTACGTATCCGAATACGGATATGCGTGTTGAAGTAACTCTCCACCATCTCTGCCTTGACTACGAAACTCTCGATCGCAAGGGTGGGTTGGGCGGCAAAGTAAATCCTCCGATCCGCACCAAGGGCGATAACGAAGAGTTGTGGAGTGGCGTACTCGATGGAACGGTCTCTTGGGTTGCTTCAGATCATGCCTGTTGCATGGAAGAAGAGAAGGGTGACCAACTCTGGCCCGCGCTTCCTGGCTTTGGCGGAACTGCACTGCTCTATCCGGTGCTGCTATCGGAGGGCCACCACAAACGCGGCCTCTCGCTCTCGCGCGTCGTTGAATTGGCAAGTAGCAATCCGGCTAAGGCGTATGGGCTCTGGCCCCAGAAGGGCAGCATGAACATCGGCGCCGATGCTGACTTGGTCGTCCTCGACCTTGATAAAAAGGCCACTGTCACGACGGAGATGCTCCTCTCGGCACAAGACCACTGTCCTTTCGAAGGCGTTGAAGTTCAAGGCTGGCCTGAGACAACGGTGCTCCGCGGAAATGTGGTGTACACAAATGGTGAAGTGCAAGGTGCGCCCACTGGCCAATACGTCCGTCGCGCGTAGGGGAGAGCGTCGCGATGAAAGCCGCTGTTGCCATTGGCTTAGCGGGTATTCCGCTCTCTCACTATGGGCCGATCATTACCGCGGCGCAGGACGCGGGCGCTTACGCACTCTGTGTCGGTGAGGCGGCTCATGAAACTTTCGCAGCCGCCTCATTTGTTTCAGCGCTCACCACCACCCCTCGCATCATCTCGGGCATTGCCACCTGGGCGCGGCCACCGGTGACCACCGCACTGGCTGCGAGCACCGTGGATGAGATCTCCGGAGGTAGGTACGAACTCGGCTTGGGAACGATGCCCGAACAGTGGAATCGTGATCATTACGGGATCGACCCCGCCCGACCGCTCGCGCGGATGCGCGAGTACGTGGACGTGATTCGCTTGGCGTGGAGAGCCCATGATGGCGCTTCCTGTGATTTTGATGGTGAGTTTTACTCGATCAAGGGCTATCGGCGAATGGCCCCACCTCTCCGTGATGAGATTCCCATCCACCTCGCCGCTACTCGACCCGGGATGGCCCGGCTCTCGGGAGAAATATCAGATGGCATCTTGGTCAATTGGCTTCATACGCAGCAGTGGCTCCACGAAGTCTTGGAGCCCGCCTTTAGCGAAGGCGTGGCGCGGGGCGCGCGAGCGCCGCAACGTTCGGCGATGGTGCGCGTCTTAGTTGAGCCGGATCCGCAGAAGGCCCGTGAGCTGCTCCGCCCTTCCTTTGCTATGTATCAACAGGTCCCTTACTTTCACGAGGTGGCCGCTTCGGGCGGGTTTGTGGGGAGCGACCTTACGGATGGTTTGGTCGATGCCATGACCGTCCATGGCGATCTCGATTCGGTGGTAGGCCAATTACGTGACCGGTATGGCTCATGGGCGGATTGGCTCGAACTCACCCCACCGGGAGCGGTGGGGGGCAGCGCGCTCGCGGCCGCGTACCAGGAGCTCTTCAAGGTAGTCGCCAGAGTCAACTCTGGTTCGTAGAATTCTCCCGTTTATCCGTACAAATATCCGCCGAGAAATATCTCCGCGTGCCTCTTGACCTTCGCTCAATCTGGCGACAAGATTACCGGAACAGCGTTCCGCAAGGTGGAACCGAACGGCTCGCTCCCTACCCTGCTTGGAGGATACGTGCGTAAAACTCGTTTAGCGATTGGTTCGATTGCAGTAGCGGCCATCGCCTTTTCAATCATCCCAGCGCAAGCTGCGGATAATCCCGGCCTCGTGCCGACCGGTAGTTGGAAGGCTGGTGTCTCTACTATCACCGTCGGCCTTGAGGCTCCGATGACTGGCGTCTTCGCTGTCCTCGGTGTGTCACAGCAGAACTCATTGAACATCGTGGCTGACCAGATCAATAAGGCGGGTGGTATCGGTGGTGCTCAGATCAAGATCAAGGCATTCGATGATGGCCTCAGCCCCGTCAAGGCGGTTACCAACGCAAAAGAAATCGCTAACGACCCTTCGATTCAATTCGCGGTGGGACCTTCGATTACGGCCTATTACGAAGCCGCAGCTCCATCATACGAAGCTGCCAAGAAGCTCAACTGCCAACCTGCAGTAGCGGCTGGAAACTTCGCTAATTACAAGTACGGTTTCCGCTCTCAGGATTACTACAAGGATTCCATTAATGCTGGTTTTGCTGCTCTGCAGGACAAGGGCGTGAAGAGCGTGGGCATGATCTACGAGGCAGGAGCGACTGGTCAGTACTTCAACGATTACATGACTGAAGTTGCCGGCAAGTACGGCATGGTCTACGTCGGATGGCAACAGATTTCATCTACAGCCACTTCGCATAACGACCAGGTGCAGAAGTTCATCGACGTTGATGCAATCTGGATCTCCAACAATGCCTACGGTGCATACACCGCCAAGGCAGCGAAGGCCCTCAACTACAAGGGTCAAATCATTGGTGGATCAGGTTCACAGAACGTGGCATTCCACGACGCTGGTGGCACTGACTTCGCAGGCGCATTGATGATGTCGCCTAACTACCAATGGCCAATTCGCGACAAGTCGACGTGGGCACCTGGCTACAAGGCACATATCGATGCCACGCTTGCCTCGTACGGTTTCAACACCGGTGCTATCTCTGGCGCAACTTCGCCAAAGAGCACGGCTATCGCCGCAGATTGCCTCTACGCATACGCCGTTGCTGCTAACAAGGTTCAATCACTTGATAGCGACAAGGTGCAGGCTGCTATGAGCACGCTTGATATCCCGGCTAACCAGACTCCATCTGGAAACCACATCATTCCGGGACCAGAGCACAACTTCTATCAACAAGATTCAATCCATGTATACCAATGGCTCCATGATGCCAACGGCTGGTACACGGTTGAAGTGAAGAAGGATATTGCTCAAATCAATAAGGTCGTTGCTCAGGTGGCCGCCAAGGTTGCCAAGGCAGGCCAGGCATGCGTTAAGGCTGGTGCTACTGCAAAGGGCGCCGGCGGCAAGACGCTCAAGTGCACGAAAGTCAAGGGCAAGCTCGTCCTTAAGTAAGTAGGGATCGACGTGAAAGGTGGGCTGAGACTTCGATGAGGTCTCAGCCCACCTCCTTGATGAGAGATGAACGCGCGATCCGCGCTCTAAAACGGAAAGCACATGAGGTACCGAGATAATGAATCTTCAGGCGCTCTTTGATGGTTTATTCAGTGGTGCGATCTACGGTCTTGTAGCGCTCACGTTGACTATTACCTATCAACCCACGCGAATTATGAACTTCGCACAGGGTGAAACTTTCGTTCTCGGCGCGGCTGTAGGTTTCGAAATAATCGGCGTTCGCAAATGGCCATGGCCCGTGGGTTTGGCCATCATGCTGGTGATCGCGGTCATTATGGGGTTGGTCATGGAGCGGATGGTGATTCTCCCCGTCCAGCTCTCGGGGAGCCGCTTTGCATGGATCATCGCCACCTTAGCTGCGGCCCTCATCTTTCAATCCATTTTCTCGCTCCGGTATATCGGAGACACTCTCTCTTTCCCGCCTCTCATCGAAAAGACTTTCGCGGTGGGCTCGGCCCGGATAAGTGCACAGCAAATAATCGCAATTGTCGTCTCGCTATTAATCATTGGTATTTATGATCAATTTCTCCGGCGCACCATTCATGGACGCGCTATGCGAGCCACTGCGCATAACCCAGATACCGCAATCATTCTCGGTATTCCTACCAAGCGAATTGTCGTGGGAGCCTTCGTGGGAAGTGCGGTGCTAGGCGCTCTTGCCGGATTCCTCTGGTGCCCGGAAAACGGTATCAATCCAGCGACGGGTTTGAGCTTCACCATTAGTGGATTTACCGCCGCAGTGATTGGTGGCGTCGGCAGTCCGCGTGGTGCGCTCTTTGGTGGATTAATCGTGGGCTTGCTCAATAGTGTTGCAGGTGCAATTTTTGGCGGCATCGCTTCTGGAATTGCCGTTTTCGTGGCACTCGGTTTGATCTTAGTTTTGAAACCCGCTGGACTATTTGGAAAGCCGATTGAGGGCCACTGATGAAATCAACCAACATCGCACTTCGTGGGCTTGGATTTATTGCTATAGCTCTAGTTATCATCTTTCCATTCTGGGTTACGAGTACCGCAAACCCTGAGTCATATCTCAATGTGATGATTACTGCTGGTACTTCGGCAGTACTTACCCTTTCACTCAACATTTGTATGGGCTATGGAGGGTTACTCTCACTTGCTCATACTGGAATGCAGATGATGGGCGGCTATGCCATTGGTTTAGCGATGCTCAATTACGATATTGATCCGTGGATCGGCATCTTTATTGCGGCCGCCGCAAGCACGCTCTTTTCGATCTTGATGATCACGATTAGTTTGCGCGCAACCTACCTTTACTTCGGCATGATTACGCTGGCGGCCAACCTCATTGCGATGGAGAGTTTCCGTACCGCGCTCGGCAACGATGGCATGATCACGGAGCTATATCGACCTGCTTGGCATGGTGAGGACCTCACTACTCGCCAGTTTTACTTCCTCACTATCGGTATTTTGGCGATCGCTTACCTGATCCAGCGCAATACGATCTTGAGTGGTTTCGGTCGCGCCACAATGGCCCTGCGCGAGTCCACGGATACTGCCAGCGCGCTAGGTGTATCACCCAACGCGCAACGTGTGAAGATTTTCGCGATTGCCGGAGGGCTTGCGGGAGTAGCTGGCGCTATCTTGGCAATGCAAGGCTCCTTTATGTCTCCCGAAATCGGCGACATGGGTGGCGGGCTTATCTTCTTCGTCGGACTCTTCTTGGGTGGCGTGGGAACGCTCATTGGTCCAGTCGCTGGCGTAGCACTCATCGCAGCCATTGACTTCGAGATTCGTTTCTCTGGCGCCTATCGCACCCTCATCTTGGGAGCCTTGCTGCTCCTGTGCATGATGGTCTTGCCGCGGGGGATTGTGGGCACTTACCGAGCTTCGCGAGCGGGATCACCTCGCGAACTCGAGGAAGAGCCAGATACTACTGGGGAAGAGATCATCACAGTTTCTAATCCTGTTGTCGGTGCGACCGCGATCGAAGCGATCGATGTTGTGAAACACTTCGGCGGAATCAAAGCCGTTGATGGAGTCTCCATCTCCATTAAGAGCGGTCGTGTACACGGCATCATCGGTCCAAACGGCTCCGGTAAATCAACTCTGGTTTCCTGCCTTACTCGTTATCATCAACTCACGAGCGGCGAAGTAAAATTATTTGATGCGCAAATGCCAGCCACGCCTTTTAAGGTCGCACGTGCAGGTGTGACTCGCGTCTTTCAAATCCCGCACCTCTTTGAACGCGTATCTGTGCGCGATAACGTACTGACGGGAATGTACTTGCAAGAGAAGTACACCTGGATCGAGGCTGTACTCCGCTTGCCGCGCTATTTCATCACCACTCGCGCGGAAGAGAAGCAGGCAGCAGCTCTGCTGCACTTGGTGGGACTAGGGAAGAAGAGCGAGATCGCGGCCGCTAATCTGAGCCATGGTCAGAAGCGTCTCCTAGAAATTGTGCGCGCAGTCTCTGCTCGCCCCAAAGTTCTCATTCTCGATGAGCCAGCCACCGGATTAACGCAGGGCGAGCTCGACGCACTTCACAACTTGATCCTCTTCTTGAAGAATCAGGGGCTTGCCGTGGTGCTGATCGAACACAACGTCGAGTTCTTGATGGGGCTCGCGGATGTAGTCACCGTTCTGGAGAGCGGAAAGGTCATCGCCGAAGAGAGCCCAGAAGCCGTGCGTAATGATCCACGCGTCATCGAGGCCTACTTAGGTCGCTCCGATATCTCTGAATTGATGGGGGAGTAATGCTGCTCGAGATTAAGGACCTGACGGTCGCATACGGCGGGGCAAAAGCCTTAGATAACCTCCATATTGGAATCGAAGAGGGCGAATTTGTTGTGCTTCTTGGCGCTAACGGTGCCGGCAAGACCACCACTCTCCGCTCCATCTCGGGGCTACTCAAGCCAGCAAGTGGTGAAATCATTTTCGAAGGTCGTGACTTGGTGAAGACGCAAAGTTTTCGGCGGTCTGAGTTGGGCATTGCACACGTGCCAGAAGGCCGACAGATTTTCCCCGATCATACGGTGGCGGAGAATCTTCAACTTGGCGGGTTTACCGTCCGGCGAGATGTGGCAAAAGTTAATTCCGCCATCGATGAAGTCTTTCAACTCTTCCCACGACTTGCCGAACGTCGCGAGCAGAAGGCAGGAACCCTGAGCGGTGGCGAGGCACAAATGCTCGCGGTCGGTCGCGCTCTGATGGGTCAACCTCGCCTGCTCATGCTCGATGAACCGAGCCTTGGCCTTGCGCCTCGTCTGGTGATCGAAATGTTCGGTTATTTGAAACGCCTGCATAAAGAGAAGGGCCTCACCATTCTTCTTGTAGAGCAGCAAGCGCGCTTGGCTCTTCAGATCTCGCAACGGGGATACGTACTCGAACGTGGCGTGGTCGCCATTAGTGGCACTTCCGAGTCGCTCAAGGATGATCCTGCAGTTGTCGCGGCATATCTCGGCCACGCGGGATAACAGATGCCTACTCTCCCGCTTGAGAAAGAGCTCGTCACAGCCTTAGAAGCGTTGCTCACTCCGGGAAAATGGGTCCATCTAGCAACCGTTGCTCCGGATGGTGGGCCACATGTCACGCCGGTGGTCTTGGGATACGACGGCGAGGCGCTCTATTTAAGCGTTACAGGCAAACAAAAGAGCAAGAACATTGCACGTGATCCACGAGTATGTATTTCAATCTCACGTGAAGGTGATCTCGC
>RGER01000069.1 GCA_009917815.1 Actinomycetota bacterium | reverse complement strand
TAACGAATTCAACCGCCACACCGTTCCAGCTTCCGCTAGTGAGGAGAGCATCCCCATAGGGCGTGCTGACTCGCCGAGCAGTCGAGCCTGCAAGTGCGGGAAGCGAATAAAAGCCTGTGCCAGCGATAATTCCAATAGGAGCCATAGGGAGAGCCTAAGGCACGCAGGGGGCGACTAGAAGTTCTCGCTCGGACGGTAAACGCCCCATACGGCGCGGAGTTGATCGGCCACTTCTCCTACGGTGGCACCCAACGTAAGAGCCACTTTCATGGGCGGCAGCAAATTCTGATTCGTATCCAATGCCGCGCTCTTCACTGCTGCAAGAGCCGCAGCAACCGCAGCGTTATCTCGACTTGATCGCAGGCTATTTAACTTTTCGCACTGAGTAGCTCCGATAGTGGGATCAACTCGCAATGGCGTGTAGGGCTCTTCTTCGCTGATTTGAAATTTGTTGACTCCCACGACTACGCGATCGCCGCGATCAATTTGTCGCGTAACTTCATAGGCGCTTCGTTCGATTTCGCTCTTCTGAAAACTCTTCTCGATAGCTGCCGCGGCACCCCCCATCTCTTCAATCTTTGCCATGAGACGCAGCACTTCTTCTTCAAGTTCATCAGTGAGCGATTCGACGGCATAGGAACCGGCAAACGGATCGACCGTTTTAGTGACATCTGTTTCAAAAGCAATGACCTGCTGGGTGCGCAGCGCCAATCGCGCCGCCTTTTCGGTAGGTAGTGCGATTGCTTCATCGAAAGAGTTGGTATGCAGACTCTGCGTCCCACCAAAGACCGCGGCCAGGGCTTGTACTGCAACGCGGACAAGATTCACCTCTGGTTGTTGCGCAGTCAGCTGCACTCCGGCCGTCTGCGTATGAAAGCGGAGCATTTGAGACTTCTCGTTCTTTGCACCAAACTCGTCACGCATTACGCGCGCCCAAATGCGTCGCGCTGCCCGGAACTTAGCTACTTCTTCCAAAATTGTGGTTCGCGAAACAAAGAAGAACGCTAGACGCGGAGCAAATTCATCAATCTCGAGTCCGGCCGCCAACGCAGCGCGAACGTATTCGATTCCGTTTGCCAATGTGAAAGCTACTTCTTGGGCCGGCGTAGCACCAGCCTCGGCCATGTGATACCCGGAGATGGAAATAGTGTTCCACTGCGGAAGATTCGTTTGGCAGTAACTGAAGATGTCTGTAATGAGTCGAAGTGATTCGCGAGGCGGATAGATGTATGTCCCCCGCGCTATGTACTCCTTAAGAACATCATTCTGGATGGTGCCCTTGAGGTCTGCCGCTGCGATCCCTTGTTCCTCAGCGACAATCTGATAAAGAAGTAAGAGAATGCACGCTGGTGCATTTATTGTCATGCTGGTGGAAACTTCGCCAAGTGGAATTCCGGCGAAGTCCTCGAGGGAATCAATCGCCACGCCGACTTTACCTACTTCGCCTTGCGCAAGAGGTGCATCCGAATCCATCCCCATTTGAGTGGGCAGATCGAAAGCTACGGATAATCCGCCTGTGCCGGCCTTCACCAATTGGTGATAACGCAGATTCGATTCTTTCGCCGAACCAAACCCTGCATATTGACGCATCGTCCATGGGCGACCGACATACATCGTGGAGTGAATACCTCGGGTGTAAGGAAATGCGCCTGGCGCACCGATTCGATCAGCCGGAATCCAGCCATTGAGATCTGCCGCTTCATACCGAGCCTTGAAGGGCAGCCCGGACTCAGTGTGGCTGACCGAAGTGTGGCTGACCGGAGTGTGGCTGACCGGAGTGTGGCCGATTGGATTCGAGGTGGCAGACATGAACTCCACGGTAGCGCCTGGGCTCCCCGAACGCCCAACACCTGTGGTTGTTCTCACAAGATCCCACGCAAGCCACCGCCCATCGCTCGGTGTGGCAACCCTGCGCCAACGCGCCCTATTGCCTAACCTGCAGTGAAATGGTTATTCGCGGGAAATCTACGATCACCGGCCTTGCACTCACCGTGCTCGTCGGGTCAGTGCTGACCGCTCCCGCGCACGCCGCCGACATCATCGGAGGAGCGGCTCTCGGGAGTGGAGTGATCGTCAATTCCGCGCCTGGCATCGATCCCCTCCCCGCCACGGAGGCGCAGTCCTATCTGATTGCAGATCTTGATACCGGCGAAATTCTGGCCGCCAAGAATCCACATGAGCAATTACCTCCGGCCAGCACTTTGAAGACTTTAACCGCGCTCGCTCTGTTGCCTCGGCTAGATAAATCGGCCAACTACATCGGGCAAGTAAGTGATACCAAAGTAGAGGGAACTAAAGCCGGAATTTATCCAGGTCGCGCCTACCCGATCGATTCTCTCTGGCACGCGCTTTTCCTACTCTCAGCCAACGACTCTGGGATGGCCCTAGCTAATGCGGCAGGAGGTCTTTCAAAGACCCTGACATACATGCGCAGCGAAGCGAAGCGCATTCAGGCTCTTGACACTGTCCCGCGCAGTCCACACGGTTTAGATAAACCTGGACAAGTATCGAGCGCCTATGACTTAGCGCTCATTAGTCGTGAGGCACTCAAGCGAGAAGACTTTCGTCATTACGCAGCCACTACGAAGTACACATTCCTTGGATCTGGCAAAGGCAATAAGCCGCTACCTATCTACAACCAAAATAAATTGCTTACAAGCTACAGCGGA
This sequence comes from Actinomycetota bacterium, assembly GCA_009917815.1. GTDB lineage: Bacteria > Actinomycetota > Actinomycetes > Nanopelagicales > Nanopelagicaceae. Next base: position 5,130 of record RGER01000069.1, on the reverse strand, counting down.
ACGATTGGTGTAAAGACCGGATACACCACCCAAGGAAAGAACACATACGTGGGCGCCGCAACTCGTAATGGGCACACGATCATCATTACATTGATGCACCTGCCCTACGGCCGCGATGCGCTCGCTATCAAGCTCCTCAACTGGGGTTTTAGAGCCCGCGGAAAGGTCACCCCCGTCGGTCTCCTAGTGGAACCGCTCGAAGAAGCCCCCAAGGTCGCTCCCAAGGCACCCGCGAATGCGAAAATTGCAAAAACTGAGAAGGCTACGACTCAGAGTTCGGGTATTTCTCCATCAGGACTTCCCATAAAGCTCATCTTGATTCCAATACTTCTTGTGGTACTTCTGAGAGTGCGCGTGCGAATCAAAATGTGGAAACGCGCTCGTTATCGGCGGATGAAACCTACTGCGTCATAAACGCGTTGCAACGTCTTCTGTGCAACCGCACCAGCCTTTTCAGAGCCCACTTTGAGAATTCTTTCTAGCTCCGCTTTGTCGCTCAAAATTTCCTCAGTGCGCTTCTTGAACGGTTCTACAAATCCAATAACAACTTCAGCAACATCCTTTTTGAAGTCGCCGTAACCCTTATCTACATATCTCTTCTCAATATCTGCGACCGAGTCTCCCGAAAGCGCAGAAAAGATGGTGAGCATATTTGATATCCCAGGCTTTTCACTTTCATTGAATTGCACTTCACGCCCGGTGTCAGTGACAGCGCTCTTAATCTTTTTTAACGTGAGTGCTGGATCATCCAACAACTCAATAATTCCGGCAGCCGAAGAGGCAGACTTGCTCATCTTCGAAGTGGGTTCCTGAAGATCAGTAATCTTGGCAGTGCTCTTTACGATGTGTGCCTTTGGAATGGTGAACGTTTCTCCAAATCGCGTATTGAATCGTTGACCAAGATCTCGCGTGAGCTCGATATGTTGGCGTTGATCTTCGCCGACAGGTACTTCATCCGCGTGATAAAGCAAAATATCGGCAGCTTGCAAGATGGGGTAAGTAAAGAGGCCCACGGTGGCGCGATCTAGACCACCCTTTTGGCTCTTATCTTTGAATTGAGTCATCCGAGAGGCTTCGCCAAAACCCGTGATGCAACTCAGCACCCACGCTAACTGAGCATGCTCGGGGACTTGGGACTGCACAAAGAGAGTGCATCGCGCTGGGTCGAGTCCCGCCGCCACCAACTGAGCAATGGAGAGCAGCGTTCGACGCCGCAACGCCTCTGGATCATGCTCCACGGTGATCGCATGCAAGTCCACTACACAATAAAAGGCGTCGTGGCTCTCCTGAAGCGCAACCCATTGACGCACTGCCCCAAGATAATTTCCCAAATGGAAAGAGTCATGAGTGGGTTGAATTCCTGAGAGAACGCGAGGCATGTCCTTATTCTTCCATCTCGGACGCCACTGATGTGCTGGATTTTTCATCTTGCGGGTCATCTACTCGTAATTGCACTCGAGAAATACGCTTACCATCGAGAGCTAAGACCTCAAAAGAGATGCCTTCTTGCGAGAAGCGCGTTCCAATTTCGGGCAAACGGCCGAGATGGTGGAGGATAAATCCAGCAAGTGTTTCGTAGGGCCCCTCAGGGAGCTCAATGCTCGTCTCTTCAGCCAAGTCCTCCAATGAGGTCAGGCCGTCAACTTCGTACTCTCCGGAAAGTGCTTGCGTGGTGACGTTATCGTCATCGTCGTATTCATCTTGAATATCTCCAAGAATTTGCTCCACAATGTCTTCCAGAGTGATGATGCCGTCTGTCCCGCCGTACTCATCGAGAACAATTGCCATGTGATGGCGACCGAGCTTCATTTCGTTCAACGCCGGAATGAGCAATTTTGTACCCGGCAAGAAGAGTAATGGGCGAACAAATCCCGAGAGTGCCATCGATGTGCGGGCCGGGTCCAACAGATCGCGCACATGAATGAAGCCCACAATGTCGTCCGCGGAGTCCCTCCGAACCGGGTAGCGGGAATGCGCTTGAGTCAGTGCAATATCGCGAGCTTCCGAAACAGTCATGCTCTGATCTAAGAAATCCACTTCGGTGCGGGGAATCATGAACTCATGAATTTGGCGGTCGGTAGCGTTGAAAACTTCTTCGACTATCTCTCGTTCCGTCACTCCGAGCGAGGCGTGTCCGCTCACCAGATTGATGATCTCTTCCTCGCTGATCGCATCTCTGGATTTATGAGGGTCGACACCAAAGAGCCGGACAACCACATCCGTTGACTTTGACAGTAGCCAAATGACCGGCCGAAAGAGAATGGCGATGCGATCTATAGTCGGCGCCGCCGCAAGGGCGATCGACTCAGTCTTTTGGAGCGCTAAGCGTTTAGGCACCAACTCACCAAGCACGAGGGATACGTACGCGACCCCTAAAGTCACCAAAACCAGCGCAAGAACATTTGCAAACGATTCGCTGAGTCCCCAGGTTGCGAAAGTCGGAGTGAGGAATCTTCCAAGGCGCTCTGCGCCGAGGGCCGCCGAAAGGAGCGTCGATACGGTAATTCCGACTTGGGCCGCAGCTAAGAAGCGATTGGGATTCTCCGCGAGTTTTGCGACCTTCTCCCCTCGACGTCCCCGCTCACCCAAGGAACGGACTTGCCCATCCCGCAGAGAGATCAACGCGATTTCGGCTGCGACAAAGACAGCCGCGATGATGATGAAAACCAGCACAAGCGCAACGTTGGCGAAGAATGCGCCCCAGCTCAGGGGTCCGTCTGACACAGGCACAGCCTAGCGCGTTACCTGCCTGCGCCACTCAGAATGCTGGCCGGCCTTGAACCACTCGACGCTGGCTCGATCTTTCTTGGAGGCGAAGACGTCTCACAACTTGATGCGAAGGATCGAGATGTGGCGATGGTTTTTCAATCGTATGCGCTCTATCCACACATGACCGTCGCGGAGAATATGGGCTTTGCCCTCAAAGTTGCCGGCATAAATTCAGAGGAAATTTTAAAGCGAGTTCACGAAACCGCCACACTATTGGATCTACAAGAATTATTGGAACGCAAACCCAAAGAACTTTCAGGTGGAGAGAAACAACGAGTTGCGATGGGGCGGGCCATTGTTCGCAAACCTCAGTTATTCCTCATGGATGAGCCGCTCTCAAATCTTGATGCAAAATTACGTGTAAGTACACGCACACGGATTTCCGCTCTTCAAAGAGAGTTAAGTGTCACCACTCTCTATGTCACCCATGATCAAGCTGAGGCCATGACCATGGGAACCCGAGTAGCAGTGATGAACAAAGGTCGACTTCATCAAGTCGCTTCACCTCAAGAGATTTATGAAAAGCCAGCCGATATCTTTGTAGCTACCTTCATCGGCTCCCCTGCGATGAATATCTTGGAACTCTCCGAAGCATCCCTCACATTACATTTTGGGGTAAATCTCAATCCAGAGATGCTTCTTGGCGTTCGCCCAGACAAATGGGAGATCAGCGAGAGCGGAGTGGAGGTTCACGTCGATTCAGTAGAATTTCTTGGCGCGGATTCATACGTGTATGCCACGCCAAAGTCCCCAGATGCATCTCTCGTCGGTGCAGAGTTTCTTGTTTTCCGGTGTAAACCAAAAGAGGCGCCCTCGATCGGTGAGCATCTCTTTCTCTCACCAACCGAGGTGCACCTCTTTGATAAAACCAGCGGCGTGCGCCTCAATAACTAGTGTGCCATCGCCTTTTGTAGATTTGTGTCGATAGCCGCCAAGAAATCTTGAGTAGTCAGCCATGCTTGATCTGGCCCGATGAGGCTGGCCAAATCCTTTGTCATCTTTCCGCTTTCAACGGTTTCGATGCAAACGCGCTCCAATGTTTCAGCGAACTGAGTGACATCAGGGGTCCCATCCATCTTTCCGCGATGAGAGAGTCCACGAGTCCAAGCGAAGATTGAGGCGATTGGATTTGTAGAGGTCGGCTTTCCTTGCTGATGCATCCGGTAATGACGAGTAACGGTGCCGTGGGCGGCTTCCGCTTCGACTGTTTTACCATCGGCAGTCATCAAGACTGAAGTCATCAGACCCAGTGAGCCAAAGCCTTGCGCCACAATGTCTGATTCCACATCGCCATCGTAATTCTTACAAGCCCAGACATAGCCGCCTTCCCACTTCAGGGCAGAGGCAACCATGTCATCGATCAGACGGTGCTCATAAGTGATGCCTGCTTTTTCGAACGCGGTCTTGTACTCAGCCTCAAAGACCTCTTCGAAAATATCTTTAAAACGGCCGTCGTACGCCTTAAGGATGGTGTTCTTGGTGCTCAGATAAACCGGGTAGTTAAGGTTGAGACCGTATTGCAGAGAGGCACGTGCGAAGTCACGAATTGAATCGTCGAGGTTGTACATCGCCATCGCCACACCTGGGCTCGGGAAGTCGAAGACTTCGAGTTCCATCGGCGCAGAGCCATCTTTCGGAGTCCAGGTGAGGGTGAGCTTTCCTTCGCCTGGAATTTTTACATCTGTTGCGCGGTATTGATCACCGAATGCGTGGCGTCCGATCACGATCGGCTTTGTCCAACCAGGAACGAGCCGAGGAATATTGCTGATCACGATTGGCTCACGGAAAATTACGCCACCAAGGATGTTACGAACAGTTCCGTTAGGCGACTTCCACATCTTCTTAAGACCGAACTCTTCAACTCGAGCCTCATCTGGTGTGATCGTTGCGCACTTCACGGCTACACCGTGCTTCTTCGTGGCATGGGCGGAATCGATCGTGACTTGATCATCAGTTGCATCTCGATTTTCAATCGAAAGGTCATAGTAATCAAGGTTTACATCTAGGTAAGGCAGAATCAATTGATCTTTGATGAACTGCCAGATAATGCGAGTCATCTCGTCGCCATCCATCTCGACGATCGTGCCAACTACTTTGATCTTGCTCATGTGGATCTCCTACAGACTTTGAATGTCTGATTGCTTGCTCCGTACCGCTTCTGCGGCTTCTTTGAGTGATTCAATTTCAGTTGGCGTGAGGGCCGTCTCGACAACCTTACGAACGCCGGTCTTACCAATCTCAGCTTCCACACCAAGATAAACACCCTTGATGCCGTATTCGCCATCTACCCATGCACAGACCGGCATGATCGCACCAGAATCTTCGATGACTGCCTTTGCCATGCGAGCTGCTGCCGCTGAA
>RGER01000068.1 GCA_009917815.1 Actinomycetota bacterium | reverse complement strand
AACATCTATCTCGGCCGTGTGCAAAATGTGCTTCCTTCGATGGAAGCTGCGTTCGTAGATATTGGCAAAGGTCGCAACGCTGTTCTTTACGCTGGCGAAGTAAATTGGGATGCCGCCGGAATTGCAGATGGTACGCCACGTCGCATTGAGACTGCGCTTAAAACCGGCCAGCAGGTTCTTGTTCAAGTCACCAAGGATCCCATCGGTCAAAAGGGCGCCCGACTCACGAGTCAGGTGAGCCTTCCTGGGCGCTACTTAGTATTTGTGCCTGGCGGTGGAATGAGTGGGATCAGTCGTCGCCTTCCAGACGCTGAGCGCGCACGCCTCAAGCACATCCTGAAGGATCTTGTTCCAGAGGAAGCTGGCGTTATTGTCCGTACCGCCGCCGAAGGCGCTACAGAAGATGAGCTCACTCGCGATATCACTCGCCTCAAAGCCCAATGGGAAGATATTGAGAAGAAGACTGAGAGCGCATCAAATTCTGGCTCGACTGCCCCGACACTTCTTTATGGAGAACCCGATCTCACCGTTCGAGTAATTCGAGATATTTTCAACGAAGATTTCAAGACCATGCTTGTTCAAGGATCTGAAGCGTGGGATGAAATTAACGGGTATCTAGGACATGTAGCGCCAGATCTGGTCGCCAAAATTCAGCGTTGGACTTCTGATCGAGACATGTTTACCGATCATCGTGTTGAAGAACAGCTCGTCAAGGCGCTTGACCGTAAAGTCTGGCTACCCTCCGGCGGCTCTCTCGTCATCGATCGCACCGAAGCTATGGTCGTGGTCGACGTTAACACCGGTAAGTTCACCGGCAAGGGCGGAAACCTCGAAGAGACCGTTACCAAGAACAACATTGAGGCCGCAGAAGAAATCGCTCGCCAGCTTCGACTGCGAGATCTTGGTGGAATCATCGTTATCGACTTTATTGACATGGTTTTGGAATCCAATCGGGACCAAGTACTTCGCCGACTCGTCGAATGTTTGGGACGAGACCGCACGAAGCACCAGGTTGCGGAAGTAACTTCGCTCGGGCTAGTTCAAATGACTCGCAAACGTGTGGGTCAAGGCCTTATTGAAGCGTTCTCAAATGTGTGTGAGTCGTGCCATGGGCGTGGCATTCACGTTTCGCTTGAGCCTATTGATCGTTCTACGCATCGCCCCTCTTCTGAAGGCGGATTTTCGCACTCGAGTGGCCCTGTAAAGGAATTAGCGCATCAACACGATCACTCTCACGATAGTGAAGATGTATCGCCGTTGGATCATGATGACGAGCTCGATATCTCTTCTGGGAGTGTGGTCGATGAGGCGGTCGATGGCAACGAATCTGCGGGAGAGACTCTCGTGGGACCGCGCGGATTGCCATCTGTCCCAAGCAAGGGTGGGGCGCGTCGTGCACGCCGAGGTAAGGGTCGCTAAATGACCTCGAAACGGTCGCTCGCACTTCTGGGGTCGACTGGTTCTATTGGCACGCAAGCTATTGATGTTGCGGTATCTCAAGAGTCGCACGATGTTGTGGGCCTTGCTGCCTCGGGGGCACGTCTTGATCTCTTTATTCAACAAGCGCGTGCATTGAAGCCGGCCGAGCTTGCACTCTTTGACGAGCGAGCAGCAGCGGAAGCAAGTGCTTTGCTCGGTCGTGAAGTTCGTAGCGGCGCCGCTGGTGTAGATGCGGTGGCTTCAATGGGAGCCGAGATCGTGCTCAATGGAATTACTGGCTCCGTCGGTTTATCGCCAACTATGGCAGCGCTCAAAGCTGGTTCGCTCCTTGCATTGGCGAATAAGGAATCTTTGGTGGCCGGTGGTCCGCTTGTGAAAGCTATTGCTGGGCCGGGGCAAATTATTCCGGTGGATTCTGAGCATTCTGCAATCGCTCAAGCGCTTCGTTCGGGGGCCGCGAGTGAAGTCTCGAAACTCATTCTTACGGCAAGCGGCGGGCCTTTTAGGGGTATGACTGCAGCGGAACTCGCCTCCGTCACATTATCTGATGCACTGGCGCATCCCACCTGGTCTATGGGACCTGTGGTCACGATTAACTCTTCATCATTGGTGAACAAGGGACTTGAAGTCATCGAAGCTCACCTTCTGTTTGACATTCCCTACGACAAGATCGAAGTTGTCGTACACCCGCAGTCCATGGTCCACTCAATGGTTGAATTTCGCGATGGCTCCACTATTGCTCAAGTAAGCCCGCCCGATATGCGTTTGCCCATTGCGCTTGCACTCTCTTGGCCTCATCGCTCTACGTATGCCATAACCTCAGTGGACTGGTCACAATCAAGCACTTGGACTTTTGATCCAGTCGATCGCGCCACGTTCCCAGCTTTGGACTTGGCTTATGCCGCAGGTCGATACGGTGGAATTGCCCCTGCTTGTTATAACGCCGCGAATGAAGAGGCTGTGGCCGCATTTATTGCCGGAACGCTCTCTTTTGCGGCCATTCCCACAATTATTGAACGGACCATGGATTACTTCATGCATGGGGCTGCCAAAAAGAGTGATGTCTCGGATGTATCAGATATCTTGGCTGTTGAAATTGCTGCACGGGAATTTGCAAGAACATTGATAGGAGTCCAGGCGTGAACGCATTAGGCATCATTGCCTTTGTTGTTGCTCTGCTTCTTTCAGTGATGCTTCACGAGGCGGGGCACTTCTTGATGGCTCGTCGATTTGGAATGAAAGTTACCGAATTCTTTGTGGGTTTCGGGCCACGGATTTGGTCGATGCGTCGTGGAGAGGTTGAGTACGGCGTCAAAGCTATTCCAGCAGGGGGCTATGTACGAATCGTCGGTATGACTCCGAGCGAAGAGCTTTCCGCAGAGGATGAACCGCGAGCCTTTTACAAAGCCCGCATTCGCCATCGCGTTATAACATTGGCGGCGGGTTCGATCGTTCACTTCATGGTGGGTTATGTGCTCATTCTGCTCATGTTGATCTTCGTGGGCGTAGGAACGTACACGGCCAAACTCTCTTACATCGGAGAGTGCGTGCCAGCTTTCAAAGCAACTGCTTGCACACCTGCAGATCCAATCTCTCCGGCAAAGAGCGCAGGGCTTGCCGTGGGCGATCAAATTCTCTCGATCGATGGGATCCCGGTGTCAGATTGGGCTTCGAGTACGAATGTGATTCGAACCTCTGTGGGGAAACCATTAGATCTCACAATCAATCGCAACGGAGAGCAAATTCATCTCTCAGTTACTCCGGTCTCTCGAGTGGGTGCAGATGGAAAGAGTGCGGGTTACGTCGGAATCGGACCTTCATTCGAATACATCCGTACCAATCCGTTGGTGGCAATCCCGCACGCGGCTACCTCGGTCTGGGATGTGGCTTGGATCAACCTGAAAGGTCTTGGCGCGGTTCCCACCAAGATTCCTGAACTATGGAATCAAACATTCCATGGTGAAGCCCGTGATACGAGCGGACTAGTGGGTGTCGTCGGGGTCGCACGTGTCTCAGGTGAGACTCTTGATGCGCAAGGATTGAACTGGAAAGACAAACTCACCATCTTCGTTAGCATCATTGCTGGGCTCAACATTTTTGTGGGAATTTTTAATGCACTCCCATTGCCACCCCTTGATGGCGGTCACATCGCCGTAGCCCTTGCGGATCGCCTCCGTATGTGGCGTGCAAAGAGGCGAGGGGTCGCGAACCCTCCCGCGATCGATGTTGCTCGCCTTACCCCCATTACCTTGGTGGTACTCGCCGTGTTGATCTCGCTCTCCTTTCTGCTTTTGGCGGCGGACATCATCAATCCAATGCGCCTAAATTCCTGAACTACGGCAAGATAGAGCCATGGCCATCGACCTGGGTATGCCCGAACTTCCACCCACCCCGCTTGCGCCGAGGCGTGTGAGTCGAAAGATTCAAGTGGGAAGCGTGGCTGTCGGGGGAGATGCGCCCATCTCAGTGCAATCTATGGCTACTACTCTCACATCAGACGTGAATGCCACACTGCAACAAATTGCCGAGCTCACTGCATCAGGTTGCCAAATCGTTCGCGTTGCGGTTCCCAGCCAGGATGATGCCGACGCCTTGGCGCAGATTGCCAAGAAGTCTCAAATCCCGGTCATCGCAGACATCCATTTCCAGCCGAAGTATGTTTTTGCGGCTATCGATGCTGGTTGTGCCGCGGTGCGGGTTAATCCCGGCAACATCAAGCAATTCGATGACAAGATCAAAGAGATCGCCAAAGCAGCAAACGATGCCCAGATTCCGATCCGCATCGGTGTAAATGCTGGTTCGTTGGATCCGCGTTTGCTCGCCAAGTATGGAAAGGCGACTCCAGAGGCGCTGGCGGAGTCTGCACTTTGGGAGTGTTCCTTATTCGAAGAGCACGATTTCCGAAACATTAAAATTTCTGTAAAGCATCATGATCCTGTTGTCATGATTCAGGCATATCGACTCTTGGCGCAACGCTGCGATTACCCACTTCATCTCGGTGTAACAGAGGCAGGTCCACTATTTCAGGGCACGATTAAGTCGGCGGTCGCTTTCGGCGCACTCCTTGCAGAGGGTATTGGCGACACGATCCGCGTTTCACTCTCTGCGCCGCCAGTTGAAGAAGTCAAAGTAGGAATTGCCATTCTCGAATCGCTCAATTTGCGTCAACGTAAGTTGGAGATAGTTTCTTGTCCGTCATGCGGTCGTGCCCAAGTTGATGTGTACACATTGGCAGAGCAGGTACAAGCAGGGCTTGAGGGCATGACTGTGCCACTGCGAGTTGCCGTCATGGGATGTGTAGTAAATGGTCCAGGAGAGGCCCGCGAAGCCGATCTTGGGGTGGCATCCGGAAACGGAAAAGGTCAAATCTTCGTCAAGGGCGAAGTTATCAAGACCGTGCCCGAATCTCAGATAGTTGAAACGCTCATTGAAGAAGCAATGCGTCTAGCTGAGGAGATGGAAGAGGCTGGTATCGCTTCAGGTGCGCCTTCTGTGCAGGTCTCATAGTTCGTGTTTGTGAGATCGCTCGTTGAAGATGATTCGCGAGATTCGATTCGTGAGTTCCTTGAAAGAGACTGCGTCACCAATGCCTTCATCATCAGCAGATTGGTGCGATGGCTGGATCGCGAACTCCCTCTATCTCGAGTTGCCGGAGAATTTTGGATTGTGGAAAGTGCTGGAAAGATCCAGGCAGTCCTTTACATTGGCGCGAATCTAGTCCCCACACCCTGTGATGAGAGAGTGGTCGATGCGCTCGCTTCCAGGTTGGCACAGGAGCCGCGCAGATCCTCATCAATCGTGGGGCCGGCGAACGTGGTGCACCCATTGTGGGATCAATTGCAATCTGCTTGGGGAAGTGCACGTGCCATTCGCCAGGAACAACCATTGCTCATCATTCGAGGTGCTCCGCTCGTCGTGCCTGATCGTAAAGTTCGAGCTGTTGAACCTGTGGAGCTATCGCTCATCTTCCCCGCAGCAGTGGAAATGTTCACCGAAGAGGTAGGTATCTCACCTACGGATTTTGATAACGGCGCCAGTTTCCGGAGTCGGCTCGCAGAGCTGATCGTGCAAGGTCGGGCGTTTGCACATATCGAAAACGGAAACGTGCTCTTCAAAGCCGAGGTAGGCATAGTTACCCCTGGGTCAGCACAGATCCAAGGTGTGTGGACCGCTCCAGATCGCAGAGGTCAAGGAGTGGGTAGTGCGGGAGTGGCAGCAATCGTTCTTGAGGCCCTGCGGATGAGCGACGCGGTCTCTCTCTATGTGAATGATTTTAATAAGAGTGCCTTGCGTGTATATGAAAAGGTGGGGTTTACGCGCCATGGAACCCTGGCGTCGGTGCTCTTTTGAGGCAAAACCTTCGGTAAGGTAGGAGAAGGTAAGCCCTGCTAATGAAATCGCAAAGGAGTAGTTGTGTTACGTATGTCGACGCTCTTTTTGCGTACTCTGAGAGAAGACCCAGCAGATGCTGAAGTTCCTAGTCATAAGTTATTGGTGCGCGCCGGTTACGTACGCCGGATAGCCGCGGGTATCTATTCCTGGTTACCTCTCGGCTACATCGTCTATCGCAATATTGAGAATATAGTGCGCGACGAAATGGATAAGGCTGGATTCCAAGAGGTTCATTTTCCAGCGCTCTTACCCAGCGATGCTTACGAAAAAACCAATCGCTGGCAGGAATATGGAAGCGACCTCTTCCGATTGAAGGATCGCAAGGGCGGGGATTACCTTCTTGGCCCCACTCACGAAGAGATGTTTACACTGATGGTTAAAGGGGAGTGCTCTTCTTACAAAGACGTGCCCCTCGTCATTTATCAGATCCAAACAAAGTACCGCGACGAGGCCCGTCCCCGATCAGGCATTATTCGCGGACGCGAGTTCGTGATGAAGGATTCGTACTCCTTTGATATTGATGATGCGGGTCTGGCGCACTCTTATCAACGTCATCGAGACGCTTATATTTCCACATTCAATCGACTCGGTCTCAATTACTCGATCGTCTCAGCCGTGTCGGGAGCGATGGGCGGCTCTGCCTCCGAAGAATTTCTCGCGCCATGCGAGACTGGCGAAGATACGTATGTGCTCTGCGAATCATGCGGGTTCGCGGCAAACGTCGAAGCCATTGTCACTCCGATCGCGAAATTGCCTGAGGCAAGCGTTCCCGCACTAGAGGTATTGGATACTCCTAATACGCCAACCATCGATTCATTGGTGGAGGTCCTCAATAAGGAGTACGGCGGGGGATTCACCGCAGCCGACACCTTAAAGAATATTCTTCTCATGGCAGATGGTGAAGCGATCTCGGTCTTGGTGCCTGGCGATCGCGAAGTTGATCTCAAGCGCTTAGGTGCCAACCTTCCCGGTGTTGAAGAGCTTCGGCTCTTTGAAGAAGGAGATTTTGCTGCGCGTAAGGAATTGGTCAAAGGTTACGTTGGTCCACAAGATGCTAAGCGTCTGGGCCTGCGTCTCTATGCTGATCCACGTGTAGCTCCCAACTCCGTCTGGGTTACTGGTGCCAACGAACGAAATCGCCATGCGCGCTACGTTGTTAATGGCCGTGACTTCCATGTCGAGCGCTACATCGAAGCTGCCGAAGTTCGCGCCGGGGATACTTGCCCGAAGTGCGCCACTCCAGTGATCATCGATCGCGCCATCGAGATCGGGCATATCTTTCAATTGGGTCGTAAATATGCGGAGGCACTCGATCTCACGGTGCTCGATGCCGAAGGTAAGCAGCGCGTCCTCACGATGGGTTCCTACGGCATTGGCGTCTCACGGGCCGTAGCGGCGGTGGCTGAGCAGAGCCACGACGAAATGGGCCTCTGCTGGCCACGTGAAATTGCTCCAGCAGATATACACATTGTTGCGACAGGCAAAGATGATGTTCCGTTTGCTAAAGCCGAAGAAATTGCCGAAGCATTGGAATCGATCGGAGCTCGCGTCATGGTGGATGACCGCCGCGATGCCAGCCCTGGCGTGAAATTTAAGGATGCGGAATTGATTGGTATCCCCACAATCGTCGTAGTGGGCAAGGGTCTTGCAGATGGAATTGTGGAGGTCCGCGATCGCAAGAGTGGCGAGCGCAGCGATATTCCAGTGAATGAGGTTGTTGGTTACCTAGCAGCGCTGCTCGATTAACGTGGACGCCGTCCACCTCTTCTTCTTTGCGTTCGCAGCATTTTCGGCGGGAACCATAGACGCCATCGCTGGCGGTGGGGGATTGATACAACTCCCCGCGATGTTGGTCGGTCTCCCGCAGGAGCCGGTGGCTACTGTCCTTGGCACAAATAAACTCTCAAGCGTCTTTGGTACGGCTAGCGCTGCAGTCAATTATGCTCGCGGGAAGCGGCTCGACTTCCGC
>RGER01000067.1 GCA_009917815.1 Actinomycetota bacterium | reverse complement strand
ATTGTAAGGAATCAGTTAGCCACTTTTCCTGATCGGCCGTCATGGCACCAGGTTCGATCAACACATGAATCAGTGGCGAAGTTGCAACCGTTTTAGATTGAGCGATTGTTTCTTTGACCGCTGAAATTATTGCAACACTATTCGGTGTACCTTCAGTGGGTGTGACAATAACTGGGTCCGCCTTGCCACTGCCCGACGAGGTACCAGATGAAGCACTTGCAGAAGTTGAACTGGTTGACGTGGACTTAGTGGGAATCCCAAGCAGGTCTCCGACGGTATCTTCAACATGTTCAGCGGCCAAGGTATAGAAAGTCGTCAATTCCATTCCGTAGATATTCTTAAATGCATTTGCGAAATTTCCCACCCGTTCAATCTCTTTAGTGAGTGCAATGATTCCGGCCGTTCCCTTTAGGCTAACTAGCTTCTCTACGGCAAGTGGACCAATCCAATAGCCACCTTGTGCCCCACATGAGGGCGCCTCATTTGCAACTAACGAATCTGCCCATCGCGTAATACTGCGCCATTCCTTCAACAAACCAACACGGTGAAGTGAGGAACTTAGTTGGCGCTAACTCTTGTTGCACATTGTGCACATATTCATGGGGTGCCGTAGTGGTCCCGCCTGGACGATTCGCTGCATCGGGACCAGACGTGACCAGAATAATTTTCGGTGTAAAGCCGTTCACTGTTGTACCCGTATGCGAACCAGAGCCTAATTCGCCAGAGTACGCAGATGGTGATTTAGCGCGCATCCATTCGCCCAAACTCTGATATCCATTTGGTGTATCGCCCGCCGCTTTATCGGCGGCAACTGCCCAATCGATATCACTCCAATAAGAGTAGATAACCGAGACAGGTTTGATGGGATCATAAACTGAACTAAAGAATTTCGTGGCAGTTGGTAATGTCTTATTTGCGAGTTGCACCAGCGTGGCATCGACATTCGGGGAAGCCAGAACCTGGAAGCCTTGTTTCGTCTGTGCAGCGTTCTGCAACGTATCTTGAATATCCTTAATCGCAGTCAGAGCACTCTGAATAGATGGTCGGTTGAGGTCACGATTAGCTGTTGCTACAGCCGAAGTTGATGAGGTGCCACCGATAGTCAACGGGATCGCACTCGGTGCACCCGCTTGATTGGAGGTGGCACCCGAAGGTGACGTGGGGCTCGTTGCGCCCGGAGTGACGTTTGGATTCACAAGGACTTCGCCGGGGTTGAGTACCCATTTTCCGCCGTCGGTTGAACTCTCATTCTTTAGGCACGTGAGTTTTGCTCCGTAGAGTGTTGCCAAGCCACCCACGTTGGGACACGAACGTCCTGGCGCTGGAATATTTGATGGGAATCCGTCTAGTTCTAAATTGGGAGCACTCGCTGGGTTAGGTGTCGGAATGGGCGCAGAAGTAGGCGCAGTAGTAGGAGCAGGGGTGGCCCTTGGCTTCTCTGTGGCCGCGACACTTCCCTTCTTTACAACTATTCCCTTACTCCAGACCAACTTTTTACCTGACTTGATGCAGGTATATCTCAAGCCGCCTGACTCAATTTTTTGATTGAGTCGCGTGCAGGTGGTGCCAGCCTTACCGGTGGCGGATGCGGGGCTGAGGACCAAGGATCCCCAGATAGCCATAATCAGAGAGGCGAAGAGTGCCTTACGCATAAGAGGAGTCTAGGACTTACATTTCTCTGAGCAATATTTCACGTCAGCCCAATCGCGCTCCCACTTCTTGCGCCACTCAAATGGTCTATTACATCTCTGGCATATTTTTGGTTCGTGACCATTCTTCTTCTTAGCAATCATGATGCGTGCGCCAACTCACCACGGGACAACTTTCCGCTCTTCCCAGAGAACGCCAGTCAATCGCTCCTGATCGTTATCGCCCGCAAGATTAAACTCTCGTCTCGCCAACCAGATAGCGGTCTGCGCGCCCTCTTCAGCCGAGAGTGGCGCGTTGGAACCGCCCATATCGGTTCTTGAGTGGTTTGGACAGATGGCATCTATAAGAAAGCCACGACTTCCTAAACCTGTTTCGTGTGCAAGATTTCTTACCAGCGCATTTACGCCTGCCTTACTGACGCGATACGGCGCGAGGCCCCCCGTGTTACCGGGACCCGACATTCGCCCTAAACACGCTGAGAAGACGACGACTCGACCACTTCGCGCTTCAACCATGGGTGCCGCGATGATGTTGAGCGCAGAGAAGACAGCATCTAAGTTGATTGCCATTACGCGACGCCACTCTTCGCTAGTGGTCTTGATAGTTTTTGAAACTTTCTCGCTCATCACGCCATGCGCCAGCACTAGAACGTCTGGCACACCAAAGGTAGAGAGCAATTCTGTAAAGCCTTCTTTTGCTTGCTCAAGATCCTCAAGATCGATCGACCGATAGTCGCATTGCAAAGTCCGAGCGGCTTCTGCGAGACGCTCTTTATCTTTTGCTACTAATACAATCGAGTGTCCAGCGCCCTTGAGCGCCTTAGCGGTCTCATAACCTAAGCCCCGAGAGCCGCCAGTAATAAAGGTGAGTGTCACGAAGAAATCTTCCCGCAATAGCGTTATCCCCGCTCATCGAAAAGGGGCGTAAGTTCACAGATCCACTTAGCATTACTCCGTGCCGCGAACGATTTACTTGCCATTTGACCAACTTCATCGGGATTTTGGTGGCCTCAAGGGAGCCGATCCTGCTCGCGATCAGATCCTCATGATCGAAAGTTCAGGCATGTTAGCTTCTCGAAAGTGGCACCCGGTCCGCCTACATTTCCTTCTTTCATCCGCCAGACACTTCGCTGATGAACTCCGCTTAGAAGGCTTTACTGTCCATTACTTGTCGGAGCCGAGCATCGAATCGGGCTTGGCGAAGTTTCATCAAGAAGGAAATCCGGTCATTGCGGCAGAGCCCTCTTCTTTTTCGCAATTCCAACGTCTTCAGAAATTAGGAGTTCACTTCATTGAGAACGACTTCTTTCTCACGCCCAGACCCCTCTTTCACAAATGGGCAGCGGGACAGAAGACATTTCTCATGGAGAATTTTTACAGGGCGCAGCGTAAACGCCTCAATATTTTGATGGAGAGTGATCAGCCCGTAGGCGGTCTCTGGAATTTTGATAAAGAGAATCGACTCCCCCCACCGAAGAAGTATGAGTGGAAGCCCTACTTCTCACACGCACGTGACGATATTGATCACAAGGTTGCAAAAGAACTGGGTATTTCGATTGATGAAACCTGGGCAACGACTCGGGCGGGAGCGCTTGCTCAGCTTGAATACTTTGTGGAGGTACACCTTCCATCATTTGGTCCATACGAAGATGCAATGACCACAGAGAATTGGGCGCTACACCATTCTCTCCTCTCGCCCTATCTCAATAATGGTCTTTTGCATCCCCAGGAGGTAGTTAACGCAGCCATCAGAAAGTTTGACGCTGGTGAAGTACCGATCGAATCGATAGAGGGCTTTGTGCGTCAAATAATTGGTTGGCGCGAGTACATCAACGGTATGTACTGGTTCTTAGGAGATGACTATCGAAATCAGAATCACTTAGCGGCCACCAAGACTCTGCTACCGCTTTTTACAGACCCCGCAAAGACGAAAATGAATTGCATGAAGGAGAACATTTCAGATATCAAAGAGCGGGCCTGGGTGCATCACATCCCGCGACTGATGATTCTTAGCAATCTCGCGCTACTCACTGGCACCAATCCACAAGAGTTTCTCGACTGGATGCGCGAGAGCTTTATCGATGCCGCCGATTGGGTGATGGTGCCAAACGTCATCGGAATGGGAGTACACGCCGACGGCGGAAAGATGATGACTAAACCATACGCAGCGGGTGGCGCCTACATTTCACGAATGAGCAACTACTGCAAGGGATGCGCATACGACCCTAAACTCCGCACTGGCGATCACGCGTGCCCATTCACCACCCTCTACTGGGACTTTTTAGATAGGCACCGAGAGACCTTCGTGAAGAACCATCGGATGCGTCAGCAATATTCAGGTCTAGATAGATTGTCGGACCTTCCTGAAGTCCGATTGCGCGCTCAGGAAGTACTCAAGGGGCTCTCTTCTGGAGAGATTTAACTACTTCAGTCTGGTCGCCGCTTCCGACATCAAAGTATCGAGAAGATGAGGCATTCTTGATTGCACCTGAGCCAAAACTTCACTCTCTTTTAACATCGTCACATATTTGGCTGGAGCGGTTTGCTCGGCCACTACGGAGATGACCGCAACAATTGAAATGGCGATCGCTCCAGAAATGATCGCCCCGAGAAGTGAATCGAGCCAACGCACTGGTTTGAAAATCATCAACTTACGAATTCGCCCACCAATTGCTAAGACGGCAGCCTTGGTCGCAAAGGCAATAGCCACAATGACGGCCACCGAGAGCAGAGTTCTTGAGATTGACGTATGTGCAACGTTGGGCAGATACGAGATAACTGTGGGCGAATACTTGAGCCCAAGGTAAAGACCCACGAAGAAACCAATCAATCCAAGAACACCCACGATAAAGCCACGTGAATATCCGCGCTTTATCGAGATGAGTATGTAAATGAGCGCAACTGCGTCAACGATCAGCGGAGCACTCATCAGAGCGGATAAATCCGTTCCTGATCCCACTCGACTTCCCAACCAGTAAGTGCGAGCAGTCGGTCCAATATTCCACCCGTAAATCCCCAAATACGTAGATCAGCAACATCGAAGGCAGCTGAGATGAATCCGTTGGGATGCTGCACACGCAGGCGATTCGCGGGATTCGCAAGATCTGCGAGGGGCACGCGCACTACGCGAGCTACTTCCTCCGTGATGATCTCCGTGTGATACCGCGGCGTGTGCCACCACGCCAACACCGGCGTTACCAAGAAGTTGCTCGGTGGCAACCAGAGAGTCGGCAGGACCCCAAGAACTTCGAGATCATCGCGAGAGACACCGGCCTCTTCCTCGGCCTCGCGGATTGCGGCATGTACCGCAGACTCGTCGGTGGCATCAATTGCGCCTCCGGGGAAAGCGGGTTGACCTGCGTGGGCACGTAACTCAGCAGCGCGCTCTGTGATGAGGACATCAGGACCAAACTCCCCATCACTGAGAAGAATAAGCACGGCTCCAGGGCGGCTTTCGGCATTTCCATCCATATCGATGCGCGTGAGATCAGAACGTGTGACATTTCCAGGGAGAGCTTTGAACGCTGCGATCCACTCAGGGTGTTGGCGGGTCATGCGCTGATTCCCAAGTGGGTCTTCAGTAACCCCTTTAACTCCGCGAGGGAGTGAATCTGTCCCACTTTCTTAAATGCCACATGTCCATTCTTATCAACAAACCAGGTGACTGGCACGCCCATCCCAAATACTCCACGAGTTGCTCCGTTGGGATCGTGAATTTGTGGCCACGCCATCTCATGTTTCTTAGCGAACGCGATGGCATCGCTTGCCCTTGTTTCCTCTACATCCAATCCAACAATCTGCACTGCTTTTCTCTTGTTGAGGTCAACAAAGTAAGGCAGCTCCTCAATACAGGCAGTGCACCAGGAACCCCACACATTAAGTACGAACGGTCCATTGATGGAATTTAACGCGTACTTCTTCGACGTGAGCCCGCTTTCGGTAAGGCATGGCAACTCGGTCGCTGGCATTTCATTTGTACTAGTGCTTGTGGAGAGAGTTGCGCATTCAACAATGGCGATCTCTTTAATTGGCGGTGTGGTGTTCTGCGAGCTGCAGGCCACGAGAGCACATGAAAGGAGCACGGAAAAGTATTTCATCGGAAGGCCTCGTCGGGCTTGACCAATTTTGCAGCCTTTACTGGATCAATTTCTCCTTCACCGAAAGCGGGACAGATCTTGGCAACCGGGCAAGCGCCACACGCTGGTTTACGTGAGTGGCAGATGCGACGGCCGTGCCAGACCAAACGGTGTGAGAGATTTGTCCACTCCTTCTTGGGAACTATTTCTGCAATCGCAGATTCCACTTTGACGGGATCTTCCTCATCGGTCCAGCCAAAGCGGCGAACTAAGCGTCCAAAGTGCGTATCGACCGTGAGTCCCGGCAGACCAAAAGCATTTCCGAGGACGACGTTCGCCGTCTTGCGGCCAACCCCGGGAAGGGTGACTAACTCTTCGAGAGTGGCCGGTACCTCTCCACCATATTCAGTGCAGATGCGTTGAGAGAGCCCCAAGATACTTTTGGCCTTTGCGCGGAAGAAGCCAGTCGACTCAATGAGGGCCTCGAGTTCAGCAGGCTTGGCGCCCGCGAAGGCCTGGGCGTTTGGATACTTCTTAAAGAGGGCTGGAGTGACCAGGTTGACCCGTTTATCGGTGCATTGGGCTGAGAGCACCGTGGCCACCAAGAGTTGGAGCGGGCTCTGAAAATCGAGTTCACAGTGGGCATCAGGGTAGGTCTTGCCCAAGATGCGGTTGATCTGGGCAGCATGAGAGCGCACGGGCGCCAAGGCACCTTTCTTGGGGGCGTTCATGGACCCAGCCTACGCAGGCTAAACTCCCCCTAGCACCAGATAAGTAAGGAGTCCCATGGACGACGTAGTTCGCAAAGCGCCCCTCTTCACCGCGCTCGATGACGAGGCCGCTTCAGCGTTGCGTGCCAGCATGGTTGAAGTCCAAGTAGCCAAGGGTCAGGTGCTCTTCAACGAAGGCGATGCCGGCGATCGCCTCTATGTAGTCGTCGAGGGAAAAATTAAACTCGGCATCAAGAGTGGTGACGGTCGCGAGAATCTTCTCGGCGTGCTTGGACCCGGAGAGATGTTCGGCGAACTTTCACTCTTTGATCCACTTCCGCGCACTGCCACGGCAACCGCCCTTACCGACACCGTATTGCTCGGTCTTGGAAATAGAGATTTAGATACGTGGCTTATTGGCCGCCCAGATGTTGCCAAGCAACTTCTCCGCGCGCTTGCACAACGTCTTCGTCGCACGTGGGAAGCAGTAGGCGACTTAGTTTTCTCAGACGTTCCTGGCCGGGTCGCTAAAGCACTCTCTGAACTTGCTGCAAAGTTTGGTACTAAAGGTCCCGACGGAATTCACGTTGCGCACGACCTCACACAAGAGGAACTTGCTCAACTTGTAGGCGCATCTCGCGAAACCGTAAATAAGGCGCTCGCAGATTTTGCTAGTCGTGGTTGGGTACGCCTCGAAGCACGCGCCGTAGTAATTCTCGACGAAGAACGTCTTTCTAAGCGCTCTCGTTAATAAAAGCAACCTGTGCTTGCACTGAAAGTGCAGCTGCCCACTTCACGTTCTCTGGAACATTACTGTAAACCTCGTTTGTAATTCCTTCTACATCTGTGATGCCACGCGCCATCGCGGCACGCACTTCGGCTACTCGCTCTAAACGATGAGCCAAATATTGATCAACTACCGGCAGCGATGAATCATTTACGGGTCCGTGTCCAGGAAGCAACGGAACCGCGCTCCGGTTACCCAACATTTCAGAGAGCAGCCGTAGCGATGCTAGGTAAGGCCCTACCGAGCCATCTGGATAAGCCACAATCGATGATCCACGCCCGAGAATGGTGTCACCTGTAAATAGCCCAGTATCACTACCTTTCTCGGCAAAAAAGGAGAGGGAATCAGCAGTGTGTCCGGGTGTGGCAATCACACGAAAACTCACATCGCCATCAGCGAGCGCAAACCCGTCAACTAAAGGCTCGGCGTCGCTCGAGGTAAATTCAGGAAGGCAGGCAAAAACTGGCGCGTTAACCATTTCCGAAAAACGCTCGGCACCTTCAGAGTGATCAAGATGTCCATGGCTAAGAAATATTCCAGCAACCCTTCCGTCAGTTGCGAGCGCCACCGCATCTAAGTGTTCTTGCATAAGAGGACCAGGATCAATCA